>DAOWEB010000031.1 GCA_030638735.1 Spirochaetaceae bacterium | reverse complement strand
CATCTTGCACATTTGGTACCTGTTTTAGTCTTATATTATGCTGTACCCCTAATATTTCCCAATGCAGAAACTGTAACTGCCTTGTTACAGCGTCTTATTTTATCTTACATGATTGCTGTTGTTCTTATGATGTTAAGTTCTTTGCTTTCCGGAATTAATGCAATTTATTCAACATATAAAGTATCAAAAACAAGACCCATAAAAGGCTATCTTCAGATTGTCAGGGTTTTTATATCTATATTTGGTATTATCCTGATAGTTACAACAATACTTGATAAATCTGCATTGGGGCTTCTTTCCGGAATTGGGGCTCTTTCTGCAGTATTGATGCTGGTTTTTAAAGATTCAATTCTTGGCCTTGTGGCAGCAATCCAACTTTCAGGTAATGATATGATACATATAGGAGACTGGATTTCAGTTCCCGCTTATGGTGCTGACGGGGATGTTATTGATATAAAACTACAGACAGTTACAATTCAGAATTTTGATAAAACTATTGTAAGTGTTCCCATATACTCTCTTATTTCCTCTTCTTTTAAAAACTGGCGTGGAATGAGTGATTCTGATGGCCGTCGGATCAAACGCAGTTTAAGTATCGATATGAACAGTATTAAATTCTGTTCCCCTGAAATGACAGAACGCTTTAATAAAATTGACATACTTGGTGAATATATTTCTGCAAAACAGCAGGAGATTGATGAAGACAATATAATTAATAAAGCAAATACCAGCGAACTTATAAACGGTCGCAGAATGACAAATCTCGGGGTTTTTCGTGCATATACTGAGGCTTATTTACGCAATCATCCAAAAATAAATAAAAATATGACCTTTCTTGTACGTCAGCTGCAGCCGACAGATAAGGGAATCTCTCTCGAAATTTATGTATTCAGCAATGATCAGAACTGGGCTGGTTATGAAAATATTCAGGCAGATATTTTTGATCATCTGCTGGCTTCCATATCCTTTTTTGAACTTGCTGTTTTTCAGTCCTTATCAGGACTGGATATAAAAGAGGGTATTTATTCCTCAGAATCCCAAAAGAGCTGCTGATTTTTCCCTGCACCTGATGCTCTCATAACAGGATCAGTACCGTTCTCAGGTGATGCAAGATAGGCAAACTTAATTGCAAGTTCAGGTGCTTTCAATTTTACTTTTACAAAGAGATTTCCTGCTTTCAAAAATTCTGCTTCATCAAAATAGCATTGGGATAAAACAAGATTGACAGCTGTTGAGTCCGGCGATTCTCTAAGTGCTGATTCGAGCAAACTTATAGCATGACTATTTTTATTCTGAATCCTATAGAGGTTTGCAAGATTTACATATGCAGAAATATATTCGGGTTGTTCTTTATTTATTGCTTTAAAAACTCTCTCAGCTTCTCTGTAGTTTTCAAAACGTACATGAAGAATACCTAATCTGTTTTGAATAGCAGACTTCCTTCTGGTACTTGCCAGTTCTGAATTATTTTTAAGATTATCTACAAGATTACTGTATAGCTCTGTTCGTATTTTTTCTGTGGATCTAATATCAAACAGATCAATAATATCATTACCAGGTTCAAGAACATGATATATACTTTCTCCAAGGGGTAATGGGGGATAGGTCTGTCTTTGATCATTTAATGAGATAAACTCAATATTTCCCTTGCTTTCATGAATTCTAACTTCTTTTGAAGCAATTTCCCATGCTTTGAAAAAGCCATCTTTAAGAATTGTAGTTTCAACAGGTATCCACAGAGTTCCATTGTAGGGAATGACTGTTACTTTATCCGAATCATACATCCATCTGAGAGAAACAGGCTCTTCTGAATCGAAAGCCATAAAAACATGACCTGGAGAAGTCATTATTGCAGTATCAATACCTGAAGATTCGAGTAAAGAAGAAAGAAGAGCTGTTGTGTCATCACAGTCACCTGAACGTATAAATAGAGTTTTTCTGGCAAATCTTACTGTATCAACTGCTTCTGAATTACCCAGTATTTTTGTAATTGGTGAAGCAGGATCTTCAATATAACTAATACCATATGCACCTAAAGCATTTATAATACGAATTGATCTATTAAATTTATCAGTAAAATTAAAATCATATTCAATTTCAGTATTCGAAACAACTCTATGAGAAAACTGTTCTACAATACTTTCATTAGGTGTAATAAACGATGATAATTTACCGGAATCATCCCATTGCATGGCAGATCTTCTGTAAAGAGTTACAATAGTTGTTTCTGTTGATTGTTGTGTCTTCCCATCATATGTCCAGGATAAATCCAGTTTAACCTGAACTTTTAAATCCTCCTCAAGTTTTAAAACTTCCTGATTGAAAAGAAGATTGAGATCTAAATTAATAGTCTCCAAGGGGTTTATAGTAGATATTTTATCTGAAAAAACAGGGAAATCCATAAACTGTTTTATAAATAAATTTACTTTTAGATTTTTAATTTCTTTATTACCTGTATTCTGTAATATAATATTTCCTACAGGGGTATGCTGATAGAACTGCATAAGAGATGGAAAAAGATTAGCTACAGTAAGAGATTTAATATCAAAGGGTACCGGTTCTTCTCCCTGTTGTCTACCCAAACCAAAAAGTTCTTCAAGATAAGCTCTGCTGTTTTTTATTTCTGTATTAGCTGGATCAATAGCAAGGATTTTTTCATAGAGCTGAATAGTTCTTCTATAATCATTTCTGGCAGTTTCCGGACCAAGGCTTTGTAATTTTATTACTGTTTTCTTTTTCATTGCCTCAGCATTTAGAGTCATGATTTTTACTTCGATTTCATCAAGTTTATCATACGCCGGTTCATAATCAGGATCTATGTCAAGAATTCTTTCCCAGGTCTGGTTTGCCAGTTCAAGGGCATCAACTGTTTCATAAAATTCTGCTTTTGAAGCAATAAGACTGATATTATTAGTTTTAAAGTATTTGTTATTAAGTTCCACAAGATTTTTAGTAACAGGATCATAAATTTGATGATCATCCGTATAGGCTTTGTCCTGTAGTTTTAAAATTCGTTGTCCCATCATGTCTGCTATATATATAAGGCCATTTTTATTATCCAATGCAATTTTTGCTGACTGAGGGAGACTTTCTACTCCATCAATGGTATTTATTTCTGATAATCCCCATATAGGAATACCTTCTCTGGTAAAACTGTGCATCTCTCCTGTCGAATAATAAACAACAAAGCGACCATCATTATAAACTGAAAGAGCTGAAGGACTTAATCCTGCAGATGTATCAATAATTGGAATTATACTATCAAGAATATCTCCTTCGGGAGTATGAATTCTTATTCTTTGTTCAGAAATATCATAAACCCAAATATTCCCTTCGGGACCGGTAGCAACAGCAGTGATATAGGAGTAGGGACTTGTAAATAAATTCAGCTTTGTTTTCTTTCTATTATAAATTTTGATAGCTTTCTTTTTAACTATATCAAATACAACAATACTTCCATCCGGCAGGGTTATAAATGGTCCAAACAGATCCATTCCTGTTCGCCACTTCTCTCCTATACCTGAATCTCCGGCAAAGCGGTATATATCTCTTCCCATGGATGGTTTTAGATAAACAGTCCCTCCAGGAGTAACGGATATACCAGCAGCACTGGTATAACTTCCTGCTTCATATAATGATCTGCCTGGTTGTCCGAGAATTTTAAAGTTACTGTCAAACTCAACACAGATCATAGAAAATGCTCCTAATAGATTTCCGTTTGGTTTAACTGCAAGATCCATTGGCATAAGTAATGTAGGCATTTCGGGCAGAATAGTCTGCTGTATATAACTTGTGCTTAAATCCTCTACAAAAACTGGTGACGGTTCAGTTTGGTCTGATAAGTAATTATTATATCCTGCCCAAAGAGAAAATATTGATCTGGCAAGAAAAAGTGGTGTATCATAAGAAATAGTTCCCATAATATTTAATGTCTTACTTTCACTGGAACTTTTATCTGCTAGTGTTATCTGGAGTACCGATCCACCGGGATCAAATACATAATTTAGTTCAAGACTGTAATCAGCATTTCTCCTGCTGCTGTTTGTAGCATCTGATATTTCCACATAATCAGAATATATTCTCGTCGTAAGCACAGATGCATCAGTAATAAGATCATTAATTAATTTCCTGTTTTCAGGAGTATCAGGATAGGTAGTTGGTTTAAGAATTTCTATTTTATTATTGGAACTGTTTGCTCCCAAAATAGGGAAAGCAGTTAAGACTAAAAATATTGCCGATAGACTAATTAGAATATATGTTTTCATAAGGTACAGTATACAGCATAACTAATGTTATTTAAGTCCTTCAAAAGCCTATTCAAACTTTAAAAATTGACTTTCAAATAAGATTGATGTATTCTTGAATCATGATATGAGTCAAGGAGGCTTATTATGAGTCAAATCACTTTAAGGAAGATACCGGATGTTCTTGATAAGCAATTAAGAAGCCTGGCAGGAAAAAATAAAACCAGTCTTAACAAAGTTATACTCTCAATATTATTGAATAATCTAGGATTGTCAGCTAATTCTGATAAAAAAAGAGACTTAACAGATCTCTGCGGTACCTGGACCACAAATCAGTATGAGGAATTTCAGAGAAATACAGAACAGTTTAATCAGATTAATCCTGAGATCTGGGAATAGAATATGAGACTATCTCTTGATACAAATATTTATTCTGCTTTTAAGAATGGAAATGAAAAGATAAGGGATATTTTGGAAAATGCAGATGAAATACTTATTTCTGTGACTGTTTTAGGAGAACTCTATTCAGGTTTTCAAAATGGAAGTTTAACAGAAAAAACCCTGACTGAACTGGATGAGTTCCTGTCAAAGCAGGGGGTCTCAATTGTTGAGATAAGCAAAGAAATTGCGTTCAGGTATGGCTTTATAACAAAGAAGCTCCGGGAGAAGGGTACACCTATCCCCACAAATGATATCTGGATAGCGGCTACTACTATGGATACAGGATCTATTCTCCTAAGCAGTGATAAGCACTTTAAAGAAATACCTGGTTTGATGGTTTTAGATTTCTAAATAGATATTTCAGTATTATTATGAACATAATTTTTTCGATAAACAGTCGGTGCGAACCCTGTATACTGCTTAAAAACTCTTGAAAAATGGAATTCACTGTAAAAATTTAATTTTTCAGCAATGGAATAAACTGCCAAACCAGTGTCAGTCAGCATATATGTT
>DAOWEB010000409.1 GCA_030638735.1 Spirochaetaceae bacterium | reverse complement strand
TGTCTGTCTCTTTGTCCAGACGAACCCCCAGATTTCCGCCTTTCGGCATAGCCTCAAATGCATTGCGTACAAGATTTAAAAATACCTGTTTTATCTCATTTCTGTCAGCCTTTATTAAACATCTGGTCTCTGTTCTGCTAAAATTTATTACTATTCCTGTTTCTTTAGCTTTAACTCTTAATAGGTGAATTAAGCTTTGCAGTAAATCTCCCGGATCAAAGATTGTAACCTCACTAATTGTTTTATCGGAAAATGATATCAGGTTGCTGACAATTCGTGCAACCGAATCAATTTCCTCTTCAATCCCTTTTACTGTTTCCATTTGTTCCGAATTAATTCCTGAAAACTTCAGGTTATCAAGACAATACCCCATAATATCGAGAGGGTTATTTATCTCATGAGCCACACCAGCTGAAAGTAGTCCAAGGGAGGCTAAATTTTCTGACAGGGTAACCCTTTCACGAAGTTTTTCTTTTTCAGAGATATCAACCATAATGAGAATATTTCCAAGAAGTGTTGATCTTTCCATTACCGGGTAGATAGTCATATCAAATAAAAACTCTGTTCCGTTTTTCTTTAAAGGAATCTGATAATAAGTCTTGTGTTTTGTATTATTCAGTGCTTCCTGTAATATCGTGCGGTATTTTCCATTTTCATCCGGAATAAGATCCAGTATTTGTACTGCTTCATTTTTTTCTCCAAAGATTTTTGATGCAGCCATATTCTGTATTCGTATTTTTCCATCACAATCAAAAATAACAAAACTAACTGGGAGGTCTTTTATTATTGCTTCATTGTACCTAAGTATCTGGGTGAATGTCTCTTTAGTCTGGACCTCCTTGCTATGCAATGCATGTGTATACGCAAGTCGAATAAGATTTGTTTTGTCAATATCATCAATTTTTTCAGTTAAGAGAACCTTTCCATCACGAATAATGGTAACTCTATGTGCAATATTATAAATATCATCTACACGATGACTAATAAACATGACTGCTAATCCTTCAGCTGTTCGTTGATTGAGTACTTTTAATAATTGTCGCTGGCTGTCCGAAGACAGTTTTTCAAGAGTTTCATCCAGTATCAGTAATTTGGGATTATGATAAAGAGACCTAAGAACATCCACCAGGGCTCTGTCGGCTAATTTCAGATCAGATAAGGACGCAGATGGATCAAGTGCAAAATCCATCTTATTGATATATTCACCTGCAATTCGTAGATTCTTTCTACGTGTTATAAACGGATAAAGCCCAACATTATTATCAAGTAATAGATTTTCAGCAACCGTAAGATTTTCAAAGAGAGGGTTATTTTGTGCAACAATACGAATTCCTTTTTCCATTGCAGTCTTTGGAATCAGGGACTCAAGAAGTTTACCTTCCCAATACAATTCTCCTTTAAGTGGTCGTTGCATACCTGCAACAATTCGTGCCAGTGAAGATTTTCCAGCGCCATGTTCGCCGATAACAGCATGTATTTCTCCTTTTTTAAATTTCAGACTAACTTTATCCAGTGCTGCAATACTAAAATACTGATGACTTATATTCTTTATCTCCAGTAGGGTCATAATTGAATTCCGTATTTTTCAAGTTTATTGTATAGTGTTTTACGACTGATTTTTAAAAATTCTGCCGTTTTCTTTTTATTATACCGACAACTTTTCAGAGTCTCTCGAATCAATTTCTCTTCCATACTGTCCCCGGGTTTTTTGGTAAATTTATTCTCTTCCTGTACTGACGTTTGTAATAGATTCGGTGGAAGATCCTGAAGAGTAATAATATCACTGTCTGAAATAGCTTCCATATAGTGAATGACATTTCTCAATTCCCGTATATTACCTGGCCAACTGTAATTTTTAATTATTTTCAGAACCTCATTGCTTAATGATTTTAGATGATTGCCAAGGGTTTCTGAAAGCTCTCTTAAAAAAAAGTCTACCAGAAGCAGTATGTCTTCTCTGCGTTCTCTTAAAGATGGAACTTCTATCATTGCGAGATTAAGCCTGTAGAACAGGTCTTCACGAAATTGTCCTTTATTGACCATTTCGTGAATATCTTTATTTGTGGCTCCAATTACTCTGACATCTACATGAATTATTGATTTTCCTCCCAATCTCCTGATCTCATTATTCTGAAGAGTTCTTAATATTTTAGCCTGTATTTCCAGAGGCATATCTCCAATTTCATCAAGGAAAAGAGTCGCTTCATTTGCTCTCTCAAATATTCCTTTGAAAATTTTATCAGCTCCGGTGTATGCACCCTTTTCATGACCAAATAATTCATTGTCAAGAAGGTTTTCAGGCAGGGCTGCACAATTTACCTTATAAATTTTCTTTAATTTACGTGTTGAATGATGGTGAATAAAGTCTGCTATCAGCTCCTTCCCTGTTCCGCTTTCACCTGTAATAAGTATTGGAAAATTCCGTTCCGAAAGCTTTCTAAGTTTCTCCAGCATATCTAACATGTTTTGGTTTTGTGTAATAAGTATGTTATTATCCAGCTTCAGCTGTCCTTTTAGCTCGATGTTTTCATCTCTAAGATGTTTGTGACTGGCCGCGTTTAAAACTCTCTGGTGTATCTCATTAAAATTCACTGGTTTTTGAATGTAGTCATAGGCACCAAGTTTCACAGCCTCAACAGCATTTTCTATAGTGCCATATCCTGTTACCATAATTACAGGAATATGCTGATGAGTAGTTTTAAGCTCCTTTAAGAGATTCAGTCCGCTTTCATTGCCAAGCCGAAGGTCAAGGATAATAACATCCGGGCTGTAAATTTTCATTTTTTCCCGCGTTTCATAGGTATTAAGTGCATACTCTGCCTTACAGGCCATATGCTCAAAATCTTTTTTCAGAATTCGACATAACTTTTCTTTATCATCAATAATAAGAATTTTGACATTTCTATGTGTATCCATATTCTCCACTTCTATACAAAATGTATAAATATTATACATTTTTATTTGTTATTCTGTCAAATTATATTGTTTTTAATCATATTATAGGAAATACTGGATTATGAAATAATATAAGTCTTTACTGTGCAAGTATTTGCAAAAGTTGGCATATTTCTTGCATTATAATTTTAGAAAATGTCCGGAACCCATAAATATAAATTGAGTTTTCGGCAAAAAAACAGGAGGAAAGAAATATGAAGAAATTTATTATGATCCTTGGGATAGTCTCCCTGCTTAGTACAGTGATATACGCTGGAGGGACCAGGGAAAGCAATGATACCGGAGCAGTACAAACCGTTACAGCTGATTTACCCGAAACAACAGATGAACAGCTGGCACTTGCATCCGGTCCTAATGGTGAAGTTGCGGTTCGGGCAAATGAAGTTACTCTGACTGATGAACAGATTGCTGTTGTAAAAGGAAAAGGTTACACAGCAGCTATGCTCTGGGCCGGTTCCGGTGAATGGTACAATGCTATGTCTGCCGGAGCGGAAGCCATGTTCAAAGAACTTGGAATAAAGGTTCTTATTAATTCAGATGCTCAGTTTGATATGGCGAAACAGGCTACAGATGTAGAAACAAGTCTTTCTCTGAATCCGGATATCATTCTTACCCTGGTAGTTGATCCGGTATCAGGTAACCGTGCTTTTCAGCCCGCAGTAGATGCCGGGGTTACCCTTGTTCTGGCTGATAATGGTGTTGATGGATATACAGCCGGAAATCAGTATACATCAATAGTTACAGGAGATCATTTTGGTATGGGTCGGGCTGCAGCTGAATTGATGGATGAAGCGTTGAATGGAAAAGGCAAGATAGGATTTATATACCATGATGCTGATTATTTTGTTACTAACAACCGTGATAATGAATTTAAACGTACAATAGAATCCAGCTATCCCGGTATGGATATTGTTGCCGAAGGTGGATTCACAGATGAAGCAAGTACTGAAGGTGTTGCTGCGGCAATGCTTACACGGAATCCTGATATTACTGGTATCTATGTTGCCTGGGATGTTGCTGCAGAGGGAGTAATAGCAGCTTTAAGAGCATCCGGACTAAGTGATGTTAAAGTTGTTGCGCATGATCTGGGAGGAACCAATGATCTTGATATGGCAATGGATGGAAATATGTATGGTAAGGTAGCAGATCTTCCATATGATCTTGGTGTGTGTATGGCCAGAATTGCTGCACTAAATCTATTGGGTGAAAAAGTCCCTCCGTTTGTAGTGGTTCCATCTGTTAAGATGACCAAAGATAATATTGTAGAAGCATGGCAGGTATCCTTAAGAAAAGCACCTCCTAAAAATATTATTACAGTTTTAAATCAGTAAACTATATTATTGATATACTGATAAAACCAGGTGGGGTAATACAACAATTCCACCTGGTTTATCTTTTTCATTGGAGGATACTTGAATGCAAAGCAAAATACCTGATTTCCTGAAGAAGGATTACAGGAAATACGTAGTTTATGTCAGTTTTTTTCTTATATTGATCTTCTTTTCCATAACACTTACAGGAAAAATATTTCTTTCTGCTTCCAATCTGATGAACATTCTCAGGCAGACAGCTATGGTTTCAATTATGGCAATAGGTATGACTTTTGCTTTGACTGCCGGGGAAATTGACCTCTCAATTGGCTCGATTGTAGCTCTTTCAGCTCTTGTAACAGGTGTTATGCTGGAAAAATTCAACAATATTCCACTTGCATTACTGGCTGGACTTGGTACTGGTATTGTAGCTGGTTTTATAAATGGATTTATTACTACAAAAGCCAGAATCCCTGCTTTTTTAGTTACCCTTGGAACATCAGGGATCTTAAGTGGTCTTGGTCGTTCTATTACAAATCTGGAATCTGTACCTATCATTAACAGTGTATTTAATTTCACATTTGGTTCAGGTAATATCGGACCAATTTCTACTCTTTTTATATGGACAATTATAATTATGATAATTGGTCATCTTCTTTTAAAAAATACTCCCTTTGGTCGTGCCGTTCTGGCAACCGGCGGTAATAGAAGTGCCGCAAAATACTCCGGAATACGCACTGATCATATCAGAATTGCGGTTTTGATGATTAGTGCAGTCTCTGCATCATTTGCAGGAATTCTTTATGCCGGACGTCTTCATGGAGCCCGTTACACACTGGGTGAATCTGATTTAATGACAGTTATCGCTGCAGTTATAATTGGCGGAACAAGTTTCTCCGGAGGACGTGGTTCGGTTGTGGGGGCAATAATAGGTTCAATAGTTATGGGAATGATGAATAATGGTCTCCTTCTTATGGGACTGGATGTATCTGAACAGATGATAGCCCGTGGAATTATTATCATTATAGCAGTTTCTCTGAGTCTCAGAGAAAAAGCTGAATCGTGAAAGGAGTTTATAATGTTTTTAAACACTTTAAAGAAAAGAAATCCTGAATTTATCAGGACAGCCGCTTCTCTTCATCAGGAACAGAAAATTCCTTCTAATTGTTATCTGCTGGATCTGGACAGAATAAAAGCGAATGCCTCTATAATAAAAGAAGAAGCAGATAGATTAGATATGAAAGTTTTTGGAATGACTAAACAAATTGGCCGGGAAGTCTCTGCAATAAAAACACTCACTGATGCTGGAATTATTAAATATGTAACAGTGGATATTCAGTGTGCGAAAGCTGTTTCCTCAGCAGGCGGAGAAATAGGACATGCCGGGCATCTTGTACAGATTCCAAAGGCAGAAATTCCATGGATGATTGATCAGTCCCCCGATTACTGGACAGTTTTCGACTTCGAAATTGCAAAAAATATCAGTAAACATCTTCCTTCTGGAAAAACACAGAAGGTTCTGGCGAGAATTCAAACAGAGGGTGACATATTTTATCGTGGTCATGAAGGAGGTTTTTCTGCAGAGAAAATATTAAAGGTAGCAGACCAGTTGGATGTCTTGCCGGGCATCGAGTTTGCCGGAATAACAACCTTTCCCTGTCTGCTTTATGATAATGACAAGAAAACTGTAGATATCACATCTAATCTCAAAACATTGAAGAAAGCAGCTGAAACTCTGAAAAATGCCGGCTGGAAAAATATTGAGATCAATACGCCAGGTACTACCAGTGTTCAGGTCTTGCCTCTTCTTGCAGAAGCCGGTGCCACACAGATAGAACCGGGACATGGTTTTACAGGTACCACCCCCCTGCATGCTGTAAGAGATTTGCCGGAAGAACCGGCAATTCTTTATGTCTCCGAGATCTCACATACCTATAGGGATCAGGCATACTGCTATGGAGGAGGGCTTTATATTGATCCGGTCTTTTCTCCATATGATGTCCAATGTTTATGTGGAAATGATCCAAACGAGATACTTGAAAGACAATTTCCAATAGAATTACCAGCAGATAATGCAATTGACTATTATGGAATGCTTCATCCGGGCAGACGGCTTTTTCCTAAATATGGTGATACCGTAATAATGGGATTCAGACCCCAGGTCTTTGTTACCAGAGCCTATATTGCCGGAATTTCCGGGATAAGCAAAGGGAAACCAAGGGTTGAGGCTATATCAAATTCTAACGGTAGGAGAGTCCTGTGGCCTTAAATAATCAGTATCTGCTTGAAGCAAGGACAATTAAAAAAAGTTTTTCCGGAGTGGAGGTTCTTCATGGTGTTGATTTTCTACTAAGGAAAGGCGAGATTCATGGCCTTGCGGGTGCCAATGGAGCAGGAAAATCAACATTGATGAAAATTCTTAATGGTGTCTATCATCCTGATAACGGACAACTTTATCTGGATGGAATACCCATTACTATTAAAACCCCTCTGGATGCGGCTGATGCCGGTATAGCCATGGTATTCCAGGAATTCAGTCTGATACCGACAATGACAGTAAGTGAGAATATTTTTCTTGCACGGGAACCCTCATATAAAATACCTTTTATCAATAAGAAAGAAATCCATTCAAGGACCCTCAATATATTGCAAGAGTTGAAAATGGATATTGATCCTGATGAAGTACTTGAAAATCTTTCTGTTGGAACCCAGCAAATTGTAGAAATAGCCAAAGCCTTAAGTAAAGATTGTCGTGTACTTATTCTTGATGAACCTACAGCTTCTTTGAGTCAGAGTGAAATAGTAGTATTCTTTCGAATTCTTAAGGCATTAAAAAAACAGGGAATCTCAATAATTATAATAACCCATCACCTTCAGGAAATTATGGATATTTGTGATGAAATTACTGTTTTAAGAGATGGTATTGTTACCCTTCATGATAAGATTGAATCTATCCGGTTAGAAGATATTATCAGATCTCTGGCTGGATGTGATATTGATCAGGAAGTTTTTAAGCATAGTTCCAATTCTGAAAAATACAGATTAGAAAAATCTCCCTGTCTTGAGATTAAAAACCTGAACTTCAATTCTGTTCTTTCAAATATAAATTTTTCTCTTTATAAAGGCGAGGTTCTGGGACTGGCAGGGCTGCTGGGGAGTGGAAGAACTGAGATTCTTAAAACTATCTACGGCCTTCTTCGTCCTTCCAGTGGCGATATTCTGCTTAATGGAAAATCAATCATATTACGTCATCCGGCAGATGCTCAGGCAAAAGGAATTAACTTTGTTCCGGAAAACAGGCATAAAGATGGTATTATCAGGGGGCAGTCTCTTTTAAACAATATCATGCTTTCAGTTTGGAAAAAATATACACGTTTCTCATTCCTTCAGTTTAAAGAAGCCGTAAAAGATGTAGAAAAACTAATAAAACGCCTTAAGATTAAAACCCGCAGCAGTAGTCAGCTTATTGAAGAATTATCAGGAGGGAATCAGCAAAAAGCGGTTATAGCCAAAGCAATAGCTGGTGATATCGAAATACTGCTGATGGATGAACCCACTGTTGGTGTTGATATTGCATCAAAACAGGAAATTCTGGGAGCTGTAAGGCAATTTGCAAAGAACGGAAAAGCTGTATTGATTGTATCCAGTGAAATGGAAGAACTGATACAGGTTTGTGACAGGGTACTGGTAATAAAAGCGGGTACTATTATTAAAGAATTCGAACGTCACAATGATATTGAAATAACCGAAGACATTTTGATGTCGGCCTCTCAGGGGCAGGTTTAGCCTGAATTGGGCCTTTGTAATTTGATTTTGATCATAACATCAATATATCCTTTCCAACTCAAATAGTTTTTCACCAATCTCTTCATATCCAACAAAATAAGATTCATCTATAATTAAAAGAGGTAAAACATAGGGAAGGTGTGACAATTTTTTAATTTTCAGAAGATCTTTCTTTTGCCTGGAATTATCTTCATTAATTATGTTTAAACTTTCTCCAATAATCGCATTATTATTTCTTGTAAGTTTACCTACAATTTCGGAAAATTCTTCAGCAATAATAAAAGAATCACAACCATGACATATCTCCATATAAAAAAAATAAATTTCCATTTCAGTATTAGATTGATCGAGACTGGATAATTGGAAAACCATAAAAAAAGAAAGTAATAAAATAAATAAAAATTTCAAAAAAAATCTCATAATAAACATAATCCCTTTACTTAAGAACGAACAGCAGTCGGAACAACACCATTAACTCTCTTATAGGCTCTCCTGAAAGCATGTGAACTATTATAACCTGTCCTGTCAGCAATTTCTGCAATTATCAGATCGGTATTTGCGAGTAGTGCCTGGGCCTGGGTTATACGGAGTCTCTCCAGATATGTTGAAAAATTTTCACCTGTCTGTTCTTTAAAAAAATGTGATGTATATACTTCAGTCAAATCAAAATGCATTGACATCATGCTGAGACATAGATTGGAATCCATAAAGTATGAATTGAGATATTCAATCATTTCTTCCTTTAATTGAGTATTATGACTTTTTTTACAATCATTTATCATTTTGCAAATATCACTATATAATTCTGATATAACAGCCAGAACTTCATCAGGATCACCTCCTCGTATACTATGATCCAGAGGTTCAATAATTTGCTGGAGGTGATTATTTGTTTTTGTTTTTGTTTTGGAAATTGTTTTAATCAGAGTTCCCCTCATTTCATAAAATAACTGCCAAATCATTTCTGCTGATAATTTTCTTTTAACAAAATTTTCTTTTTTTATGGTATCCAAGAAGCTGATAATACTCTCATTATCCCCTGCTTTTGCGAAATTCATCAACTGCAATTCCATATCCAGTGGATAATAATAAACACTTGAATGTCTGCCAATTTGTTCATACCAGACTAATCGGTTTTCAATTCCCGAAAAATCATTTTCCAAAACTTCAATTGCTTCATAAAAAGAACGAGAGACTTCAGATTTTTTTTCACAAATTGTACCAGCACCATAAGATATTTTTATTTTATACTGGTTCTGCAGTATAACCGACAGTTGTTCCATCATA
>DAOWEB010000387.1 GCA_030638735.1 Spirochaetaceae bacterium | reverse complement strand
TCCGTAAAAACTCAATCTTTTCGTGAGTCAACCGTATCCAGTAGTTATCATCTTTGATCTTTTCTAAATCAGCTGCTGATTCCTGAATAACAACTGAGTTTTCCGGTAATTCCACTATCTGCTTTCGAAGGTTTACAATCTCCTTTTCTGCAATAGTAAGTTCCTGAATGTCCAAAGCCTTTTCTATTTTATCCAGGCGAATGCCGACAAAACGTACAGGAAGCGGAATCTGAACCGTTAGTTCTTTGCCTTTTGGATTGAGTTTAAAGTATTCAAAATTATCCCAGCAATCCAATATAAGAAAACTATCTTTTTCCGTACACCAGGGTTTAACTTTTCCCGGATCCAAAAGCCGTGTGCCTCTGCCTATCATCTGCCAGAACTTGGTATAGGAATAGACCGGTTTTGCAAATACCAGATTAACAATTTCAAGAACATCTATTCCGGTATCCAGCATATCCACACTAAGTGCAATTCTGGGCATATCGTTTTTCTTAAACTGGTCCATAAGTCCACCCTTATGATGGATTCTGGGATCATCAGAGACAAGGACCTTTGCCAGTTCTCCCTTATATTCAGGGTACAGAGCATCAAAAATCTTCTCTATTCTTCGGGCATGGGATATGGAAGTGCAGAAAAAGATTGTTTTACCCGGGAGAACACCATTGGGCTCTTTTATGGATTCTTCCATAAACTCTTTGACAATTAAAGCATTTGTACCTTTATTAATAACTTTCTTTTCTATCTCCGTACCTTCAAAATTAATCTCTGAAACCTCTTTCCCTTCAAGAATTAACTTTTTTTGATCTTCCAGGGAGATTGTTCTCTTACTAATACCTTCGTCCTGAAACTTTGTATGGATTTTCATTACCTGGAAATTACAAAGATATGGAGGGGTATTAGAAACTGCCTCCTCATATGTATATGCAAAGGTAGGCAGACCATTATCACAATTAAAAAGCTTGAAAGTGTTGTGGTCAATAATATCTGTAGGAGTCGCAGTAAGCCCCAGACTGATGGCTTTGAAATAATCAAGTACTTCTCCATAAGTGTTATATATTGAACGGTGACTCTCATCAATTACAATTATATCGAAGAAATGAGGGGAAAGGGTGTTTTTCTCATCCCTGATAATATTCAACATTGAAGGATAAGTGGAAACATATATACGTCGATCTTTGGAAATTAGCTTCTCACCCTCATGGGGCCAGCGAGGTTCATTAGGAAGATGTTCTTTGAACGCATCCAATCCCTGATTACGAAGTATAATTCTATCAACCAGAAATAATACTCGCTCTGCATGACCTGCACGCATAAGAGCATCTACAAGAGCAATACAGGTTCTTGTTTTACCCGTTCCTGTTGCCATTACCAGAAGAAAATTGCGCTGCTTCTTCTCAATTCCTTCCATTACCGCACGAATAGCCTTAATCTGATAATCCCTTCCGGCAATTCCTGTATTTATAAGCTCATCTGCCAGAGGTTTTCGATGTTCCTGGATATACTGGAAACGCTCTAAATCGTCCCGGGTGGGATAACCCATTACTCTTCTGGGAGGGTAATTCTCCAGGTCCCAGAAGTATATTTCAAGGCCATTGGTATAAAAACAAAAAGGGAGCCTGCCACCATGTTCTTTCTGAATGTTATAGCAGTACTGTTTTGCCTGTTCCCTGCCAACTTCAGCATCTTTGGAACTCTTTTTAGCCTCTACAACAGCAAGAGGTTTCCCATCTCTTCCCAGCAGAACATAATCGCTGGACTGATGCCCTTCATAGGGAGTCCGGGGTTCAGAAACACCATCCGGGAGGGGTACAGAAATATCGAACTCCTGGGACACCTGTGAAAGATTATCTACATTCCAGCCGGCAGATAAGAGTTGTGTATCAATAAGTTCTTTTCGTGTTTCTGCTTCAGTTTTCAATATTTATTTACTCTGCTCATTTTTTTGTTTTACAAAATACTAAGTAAAAACAATTTTATATCCTTTCTGTTTACATCACAAGCAGAAAACAAAAATGTTAGGGATTGTATGGGCGCGTAGCGGTCCGGGTTCCCCGGACGGAACCCCAGAAAAGCCCGGCTTCTGTCGTACGGAACAGGCATGCCTGTTCCGTACGACAGGAGCAACACCCAATAGAAAATCTAAAATCTAAGAATCGTCAGATTCAGTATCCCTAACCCTGTCCGGCACATGAAGAATCTCCCTTGGCTTACTGCCGTTAGGAGGACCAACTATACCCCGGGCTTCCATCTCTTCAACTATTCGTGCTGCACGGTTATAACCAATTTGCAAGCGTCGCTGGAGATAGGATGCAGAAGCCTTACCTGCTAAAACAACTGTCTCTATAGCTTTATCCATTAGGGGGTCATTTGTGATATAGCTTCCTGTATCCGGGGTGTCATCATCGTCATCATCGTAAAAGATTTCATCATCAATATAATCAGGCTCACCCAGGGTTTTAACATGTGCAGTTACCCCTTCAACCTCAGTATCAGAAAGAAAGGCTCCCTGGATTCTTGTTAACGATGGATCCCAGGCAGAGGAAAAAAGCATATCACCCTGGCCAAGAAGCTTATCTGCTCCGGCTGTATCAAGAATTATTCTGGAATCAATTTTATTGGATACCATAAATGCAATTCTACTTGGAATATTTGCCTTAATAAGACCAGTAATAACATCAATAGAAGGTCTCTGGGTTGCCAGAACAAGGTGGATACCAACAGCTCTGGCCATAGCTGCAAGACGGGCAAGTATAGACTCAAGCTCCTTTCCGGAGGTTGCAATTAAATCTGCAAACTCATCTACTACTACTACAATATATGGAAGTTTTTTTGTGGCAATTCTGTTTCGTACTATTTTTTTATTATATGAACGTATATCTCTTACTCCCATACCATCCAAAAGGGCATAGCGCTGTTCCATTATATAAATGCAGTACTGAAGAGCCTGGAAAGCACGTTTTGGTTCTGTAATTACAGGTGTCAAAAGATGGGGGATACCATTGTAAAGTTTAAGTTCAACTATTTTAGGATCAATTAGTATAAGTCTGACCTGATCCGGATTTCGTTTATAAAGTATGGAACAGATAAGTGCATTAACACAAACCGATTTACCGGAACCTGTTGCACCTGCAATAAGAAGATGCGGAGTTTTAACAAGATCAATTATCTGAGTATTGCCTGTAATATCTTTACCAATGGCAACAGGAATCTCATTTTTTGGGTCCTGAAATTTATCATCATTCAGCATCTCTTTAAAAGAAACTATGGCTCTTTCTTTATTGGGGATTTCTATACCAACTGCATGTTTCCCTGGAATTGGAGCAACAATTCTTACTCTGGAGGCAGCCAGGCGCATAGCTATATTATCTGCCAGATTGGCAATCTTGGATAATTTTACTCCCGGCGCAGGGAGAATTTCGAACATTGTTATAACAGGGCCTTTTTTTATTCCTGTAACTTCTGCTTTTATTTTAAACTCTTCAAGGGTTTCCCTAAGAACTTCTGCAGCCAGTCTTGTAGCATCATCAATTACCCAATAATGGCTGTCAGCATAATCTTTAAGTATATTATCAGAAGGGACATTGTAATTTGCATACGTAAATTTCTTTTGAACCTTAGAAGTTTTAGGATCATTTTCGAGAGCAGCATTATTTTGAGCACTCTCATTTAAAGAGTTATCCGGAATATCTGCATTGATAAGATGATCTGTACCAATTTCAGAAAATACTTCTTCTTCAAATTCAGAATCAGTCGAATGTTCCGGCTTCATCCCATCAAGCTCACCGAAAACATCATTTTTTTCTCAGATTACGGCATTTTTTGCAATAGAGAGATCCTTATCTTTTTCAGAACTTACCAAAGAATCGGAGGAACTATACCTTTCAAGAGATCTAAGCTTATCCAAAGAGAGTAGTTCAGGTAGATCTACATCCAGACCCTCTGATATTATAAGATCAGAACTATTTCCTCCAGGCTGTGCAGTTTTCACTTCTTCCAGTGTTGAATTAAGGCTGGTCCCAAGAAGTTCTGCAGATATTCCTGGCTGTAAAATTTTATTTCTTAAATATGAATCCTCTTTTTCCTGAAGAGGTTCCTCTATTATATCTGATCTATCTAAGTCTTCTATACTATTTACATTTTTAGTATTCGACATTTTCATACTTAAAACATAAATTAATAGGATTTCAACCAGAAAAAGGAGAAATAGAAGAAATGAACCCTCTTTTCTTCCAATAAAATTGATAGTAAAACTAACAGGTAAAGAATTATCAATATCCAAATATACTTTTAAAAATAAGACCAATGTTAAAAACGGAAGTATTGTAAGAGTAAGGAGTATTATCCATCTACTTCGGAATTTCTCTTTAAAAGATAATATTGCTGCTGTAAAAATATATAAAGGAATAAAAAAGGATACATAAGTAAAGCTGGCCTTAAGAAAGTCCCCGGGAGCATTCCCTATTCCATAAAAACTTAAAATTAAGGAAAGCAGGAAGAAAACTCCCAATAAACCAAGTACTGCTGCTGAATAATAAGATAATCGACCTTTTTGCATACCTCTCCCTTATTTAGCTTATCGGAATTTTTTAATAAAAAGTGAATAATTAGAATGAAGGATGAATTTACCTGAAAAATATTAATCCTATACTTCCCAGTGGAATTAAATAGAAACTGAATAAATATAAATTACCATTTTGAATTAGTTTTAACAGGATCTTAAGACTAAGTAAACCTACAATAAAAGCTGAAAGCATACCGACTCCAATTGTTAGAGGATCGACCATATCCATTAACCCTTCAGCATCTTTAAATTCAAGAATAAAAGCACCAAGAATAGCTGGTATAGATATAAGAAATGAATACTCTCCAGCTTTCTCTCTACTCATTCCGGAAAGGAGAGCAGCAGATATAGTTATACCTGACCGGGATATTCCAGGGAGAACTCCAAGGCCCTGGCTTATTCCGGTTATTACACCCTGCTTTAGACCTAAATTGCTATAATCTATACTTCCACCCCAAAACTTACTTCCAATTAAAATAAACCCTGTTATGATAAAAAGGATATAAATAACAAATAGATATTTTTCAACCTCAAGCCCATTCAACCCCAGACCAATAATACCAGTAAAAAAAGTTGCAACAAGTATCATTAAAAAAAGTTTTCTATTTGCCTTATCTTCATCATTGATTTCTTTTCTTTTAAATAATGAAATAATTATTCCTAATAGTCTTTTTCTAAAAACTATTATTACAACTAACAGTGTGGCAAGATGGAGGAGTATATCAAAAAGAACCGGAACTTCCTGAAGTTTCATAAAAGATTCTACTACTGCAAGGTGACCGGAACTTGAAACAGGGAGAAACTCTGTAAATCCCTGAAGTGCTCCAAGTAAAATAGATTGAATAAATGTCATAAATTAGTTCCTGTAAAAAAGACTTATAATATTATCGGGTTGTATACCCTCGTAAAGATAACCATAAATTACTGATGAAACAAGGAGTTTCCGCCCATAATGACTTGTCTCCTTGTAGGGAATTGCTTCAAGAAAAAGATCATCAGGAAAGTCGGAATATTCTTCCCTCCACCGCCTGACTCTGGTAAGTCCTCCATTGTAGGCAAACAGCGCATCACTCAAAACATCTGTTCTCTTTGCCATATGCCCCAGGTACCATCCTCCAAAGGTTAAATTAATATGAGCATCCTTAAGGTTATAGCTTGAAAACCGTAATCTCTCTGCGACATCCGCAGCTGTTGAGGGCATTAATTGACTAAGGCCAACAGCTCCGGCAGAAGATACAACCTTGTGTTGAAAATGTGATTCCTCCCTTACAAGCGCAGTAAATACATACCACTCCAGAGCTTCTTTTTCAGCAATTTTTAATATTTCGTCATTAAAAGCATCTGGATAGAGAAGCATAAGATCAGTGGTATTTAAATTAAACCCGTCTATTCTACTATAATGATTTAATAATCGTATGGATTTAGCATAATTTTGATTCTCTGACAGTGCCAATGCAGTTCTGCGTACTAAGCTGAAATTAGAAAATGATTTATTCATAAGATAATTGTATGCATCTACAGGAAGTCCATATTCAAGGAAACCAAAAACAAGCTCTGCACTTCCATTCATTCCAGAGGATGGAGATAAGGGAATCCTGCTTACAGTTCTATTAAACATCCATGGGAGCTGTCTTATATCAAAAATCTTAAGATAATTTCCTGCAAGGATTCTGTAATAAAGGCCGGAAGCAATCCCAAATCCATTATTATAGGACAATGTCATTAAACGTGTTATCTCTTTCTTATTTATACCAATGTAGGATTCAATACCGGCACGGGCTGTAAGATATGCATACTTTGATATTGATTCATCGGGGCCTGAAAGCTCTATAACATCCAGAATCTTCCTGATTACAGTCCATTGGCTCCTCTGGACATAATAAGTAGCCAGTTCTGAGAGAACATCAGCAAAATATTCAGGATCAGTCCATTTTTCAACTAATAAACTAATTTGATTTACAGCCTGATCAGGAGAATATTTTATAAGACTGTTATACCAATACCAGAGCATTTTTTCATACTTTCGACCACCTGCAAAAGGAAGGCCGGCCATAAACATATCTGCTGCTGCTGAATAACTGCCATTTATCCTTTTTAAATAACCTGCTGTTTCATAAAGTCCGGCAATTAACTCATAGGAATAAACTTCTCCGGGCTCATATCCTGTATTTTCCGGTATTAAAAGAAGTTCTTCTATTACTCCAAGAAGTTCTCCCCTCCTGCCTGAAACACTGGCAGTTTTATACATTTCATCCAGAATTACAGAAGAAAAAATAACATTATCAACAATATACCCACTTTCCAGAGTTTTAATTATTGTTTCTTTTTCTAAATTAAGAACCTTAATCATTGTACGGCTTGCAGATATATATTCTTTGTTAAATAACTGAATTTTAAAATTTGCCAGATTCGCAGTAGAAGAAGGAATACTTATTCCCATTTCCTGAATATTGATATAAGCATCATTTATAAATTCTGATGCATTATTTCCTATAAGGTATTCTCTAAATTGTTCTGCAATTGAACCAGAACCTTCATACAGATTGGCAAAAAAACTGTAATACTCAATTTTGGGAGAGGATTTTATTGTAGAACAAATATCATATTTGTTTACTGCCGAAATCAAACTTTTAAAGTCTTCCTGCAAGTAGTAAGAATCCAAAAGATTCTCCAGAAGAATAATTTCAGTATACCCATCATCCAGTAAACCAGTACAAATTTCAGATACAATCTTAAAATCTTTCATTTTCAGTGCCAGACTCGAAAGTTTTAATGATGCCTGAAGACGAACAGCTTTGCTGCCATAAATAGAACTATGAATCAGATTTTCCTTTATTTCAGTACTGGTAAGATCTCCAGCTGATAAAGCATGAAAATATGGAGTATCATTTTCGAACAGTTCAAAAGACAGCAGAGGAAAGGAAATAAAAATTAGTATAAGAAAAATATGAACTTTTCTATTTGGAAGGTATAAAGATTTCGGTTTCAGCAAAAATAATATCTGGATTCTTGATTTTGTTTTCTTTAACAATTTTATTATAATCCCGGGGAGATTCATAGAAAGAATAGGAGATACCCCAGAGAGTATCACCCCAACGTATTTTATACCAAACTCCAGTAGTATCTGTAATTCTTGTACTTTCCTGAACAGCAGGTTCAGGAACTGTGGTTGTATCATCTATTGGTTGCTCCTCATTTGTGCTCTCCGTCTGAGGAACAGCATCTTCGGCAGTAACTTCGGTTGATTCAGTCTGGGCTTTCGCTTCCAGTTTGGGTGAATCCTCTCCCTGAAGACTACGAAAAAGAAGATACGAAATACCGGCAATTGCTGCAATAGTAATTATCACTAAAAGAGCAACAAGAAAAGGATTACCACCTTTCTTTTCCTTACGATGAATCATCTCGGATTCTGATAAAATGCCTGGAGTATAGCTATCTTCATCATCATCTTCTTCATCATCCAAATTACTATCCGGTGATTCTTCAAAAATATCCCCAGGCTCTTCTTCTGATAGCTCCTCATCAAGATCAAAATCTTCTGCTTCCAGAGAATCATCTTCTTCCATATCATCAAAATCAAAATCATCATCATCAAGTGACAGCTCATCACTATCAAGATCCCCTTCGACTCCTTCGGCAGGCTCAGGAACCGAAGAATCAGGGAGCGGTGTTTCTTCTTCCATAATATCATCAAAGGAAAGCCCCTCACTGTCCCCTTCGACAAGCTCAGGGACCGGTAATTCTTCTCCCAGACTATCAAAATCATCAATTTGCAGATCTTTCATTTCATCATTAAGTGTAAGCTCTTCGCTGTCCGGATCTATTTCCAAATCAACATCATCAAGAGAAAGATCTTCACTGTCCAGATCTATTTCTGTATCAATATCATCAATCTGAAGATCTTCCATCTCATCATCAAGAGAAAACTCAGGAACATCATACATAGAAGACTCACCAAGAGTTTCCATACTTATACTAATAGATTCAAACTGACCGGATCCGGAATCACCAGCTTCAGCATTTAAAGTTCCATCCTGATCAAAACCTAGTTTCAGCTCTATCTCTGACGATTCTTTAGGCCCCTGTGCAATATTCTCTATTAGCAGACTGCCAACATAAACAGCATTAAGGAGTTCATCACCATCTCCTTTATAGAGATCTATCTGAACACTTTCCTGATTATCTGTCACAGTAGTTAGAACTAAACGTTTTCTTTTAGAACTGCCTTCCTCCATAATGGGGAAATAGGATCCGTCAGCAATTTTTATACCAATAGTAGGATTTTTCACATTAAACCTTCCTTACTTAAGACTAAGACCGTCTAAACCTATTGTCAAGAATTTTAATTAACCTTGACTTCAAGCTATCACACAAGCATAATATATTCATGCAGAATAATTATATATTTCTTTTACCTATAATTCTAGGACTATTCGTTATTATAATACTCTTCGTCATAACATCAAAAAAACATAAGAATGATTCAGGTAAGAATAAAAAACGTGTAAAAAACAAAAGCAATGCAATTTTACAGAAAGATGCAAACCGTAAACTGGCACAAAACCCAAAAGACGCTGAAGCTCTGACAATATTAGCAGGAATTTATTTCGATGAGGCAAAATTTGACAAAGCCCTTCGAAATTATGAAATTCTTATTGATCTGTGTGCAACTCAGAAAGATATTGATGATTTTGATGTTACTCTGAAATTTGCTTTAAGTGCTATGGAATTAAAAAGGTTTAATGAAGCATTTAAGGCTCTAATGATATGCAGAGGAATGAAGCAGGATATATTTGAAGTTGACTATAATCTTGGTTTTCTTTTATTTAAGCAGAAATCCTATGAAAAAGCTTCTGCTCTTCTTCTAAAAGCCAGAAAAATGAAACCCGACCATAATTTATGTACCCGTTATTTGGGTCATTCACTTTTTAATTTGAAAAGAATGAAGGAAGCAGCTCTTCTTTTACGAAAAACAATTGATATTGAACCAGATGATAAGGAATCACTCTTTATTCTTGCCCAGGCATATAATTCTCTTGGACAACAGGAACAAGCCCTGAGAATATTCTCTCATCTTAGGCCAGACCCTGTAATGGGTCCAAATGCTGCTCTTTTTGCCGGTTCAATAAACTTAAAGTTACACCAGACAGATAAGGCGATAATGGATTTTGAAATAGGATTACGTCATGAAGCTATTTCAAAAAAGATTAAAACAGATATACAGTACAATCTTGCATTAACATATATAAAAAACCAGGATCTGGGAAAGGCTCTGGGTCTGCTGAAAGAACTTCAAAGCAGGATTCCCGGGTATAAAGACGTCCCTGTCCTAATTAACAGATATGATGAGTTGAATAAAAACAGAAATCTTCAAACATACTTAATTTCACCAACTTCCGATTTTGTAACTCTGTGCAGGAAGCTTGCAGCTGTACTTTATCCACAGGCTAAGGTAAAAATAACTGATATTTCCGTACAGAAGGATCAGCATGCAGATATACTTGCAGAAGTAAATACAAAAAAATGGGATGATATTATTCTTTTCAGATTTATCAGGTCTACCGGACAGGTAGGTGAATTTGCATTAAGAGATCTATACTCAAAGACAAAAGAGGTTAAAGCAGGTAAAGGAGTTTGTGTAACTGCCGGAACTTATACAGAAGGTGCTCATAGATTTGTAGAAGCAAGATTGATAGATCTACTGGAAAAAAAGAAACTTACAGAATATCTGGAGAAGGTTGAGTAAAAATCAAAAAATTTCGTTCTCCCTCTAAAAAAGGGACAAACCCGGGAACTATGTCTACCTGAACATTATTTCCTAAATTGGAAATTTCAGATTGTATAATCTCAATCCTGCCCTTATATGCAAAAAGAACTCCTTTAGGAGACTTGATCTTTAGAAGAGGTTCATAAAAATCAACAAGATTTCTAAATGCTCTGAATAATACTAAATCAAATTCATCTTTTACTTCTTCCAAATCCGCTTCTATAATGGAAACACGATCTATTATATTCAGAAGGCTTAAGATATTTCGTAAAAATCCGGCTCTTCTTCCGGATCTTTCTATAAGGGTAAAATGTACCTCAGGAAAGAATATTGCAAGAGGGATACCTGGCAGTCCGGCACCGGAACCTACATCAGCAGCTGTCTTAAAAGTAAGTTTTTTTATTTCAGGAATTGCAGACAGAGAATCCAGTACATGCCTGATAATTAACTGCTCTCCCCCTGCTCCAACCAGCTTATACTTGTCATTCCAGAGCTCAATTTCACTTATAAAAAGCTCCAGCATACCCAGCTGAACCTGAGTATACTCTATTCCAATCTGATCCAATCCATTTTTAAGTATTTCAGATCTATTCATTAACAGGCTTCTTTTTCAGCAGTATCATCAAAACTGCAATATCAGAATTCCTTACACCGGAAATTCTGGAAGCCTGGCCAATAGATAAAGGTTTTATCTTTTTAAGTTTTTCCCTGGATTCATTGGAAATGCCTTCAACTGAATCATAGTTAAAATCTGTTGGTATTTTCCTTTTTTCCATTTTTTGAAAACGATCAACCTGTTTCATTTGACGATTTATATATCCATCATATTTTAAGTCCAGTTCTGTATGAGATATCCAATTAGAAGGATAAACCTGTAAATCAGGCTCAATCTCCACCAATTGATCTAATGATACTTCAGGATTTTTGATAACCTGGCTGAAACTTTTTCCAATATGTTTGGAAAAACTGGTCGGAGCAAGTTCCAGATCAGACTCCTTCATATACCTGCTTGAAAGTAATGTTTTTATTTCTTCTATTCCATTAATTTTTTTATTAAGAGCCTCAATAACTTCTTCACTTTGCAAACCTACACGATAGCCCTCAGGGGTAAGACGTATGTCTGCTGAATCATGTCTTAAATTAAGTCTGTATTCTGCACGGGAAGTAAACATCCTATAAGGTTCTTCTGTTCCCATAGTAACAAGGTCATCAATAAGGACACCAGTATATGCCATATCCCTGGATAAAATAAGCTGATCCTTTCCCTGAAGTTTCATTGCTGCATTAATTCCTGCCATCAAACCCTGGCAGGCGGCCTCTTCGTATCCGGATGTACCATTCGTCTGCCCTGCTACATATAAACCTGCCAGTTTTTTTGTCTCGAGAGATGGATATAATCCAGTGGGATCCATATAGTCATATTCAACAGCATATCCGGGGCGCATTATCTCAACATTCTCAAGACCTTGAATTGTTCTAAGAAAGTCTAACTGAACATCTTCCGGCAGAGAAGTTGATATACCATTTAAATACATCTCCTCACTTCCAATTCCCTCTGGTTCCACAAATATCTGATGCCTGTCTCTATCAGGAAACCTGACTACTTTATCTTCCAATGAAGGGCAGTATCTGGGTCCTTTTCCAACTATATCTCCCCCATACAGAGGAGACCTGGCCATATTTTTATCTATAATATCGTGAGTTCTGTCATTTGTAAAAGTTATATAACAGGGCATAGAAGGACGGGTAATTGCCTTTGTAGAAAAGGAAAAAGGCAGCATAATATCATCCCCCGGCTGCTCCTCCATAAGGTCATAATTAAGAGAGGAGGCAGCAACCCGGGCAGGTGTTCCTGTCTTCATTCTCCCCAGAGAAAAACCTAATTTACGAAGAGAATCACCCAGACCTACAGCAGCAGGTTCTCCCAGTCGCCCTGAGGAAGCCTGGTATTCACCTATAAAAATCTTTCCATCCATAAATGTTCCAGTTGTTAAAACAACTGCTTTAGCTGTAATACGATTTCCTCTTTCTGTAATAACCCCGGTTACAGAAATCCCTTTTTTACTGGTCATTAAATCAACTACTGTATCCTGAAAGAGGAAAAGACTGGACTGGTTTTCCAGAACCTCCTTAGCAAGCCTGTTATAGGAGAACTTATCTGCCTGGGCCCGGGGAGCCTGAACAGCAGGACCTTTTCTTTTATTGAGAGTACGATACTGTATCATTGTGGCATCAATCAATCTGGCCATTTCGCCACCAAGAGCATCTACTTCCCGTACTATATTCCCTTTGGAAAGTCCTCCAATAGCAGGATTACATGATAACCTTCCTATAGCATCAAGGCTTTGAGTTATTAATAAAGTTTTAAAGTTTAATCTGGCAGTAGCAAGAGAAGCTTCAATCCCTGCATGACCACCGCCTATTACAATTACATCATAGTCCATTTTATTTACCTACACAAAATCCTGAAAAAATATTGTTCAATATATCTACAGAACTAACTTCCCCTGTTATTTCACCTATAGCATCCAGAGAATCCTTAAGATCCATTGCAACAGCATCCAGAGATATATTATTTGTAAGAGAAATTCTTACAACTTCAAGGGATTCCTTTGCCTTTAATAAAAGATCCTTCTGTCGCAATGAATCTATCATCAATTCTGTTCCTGAAACATGGATTCCAGTTAACCTGGATGATATAGCATCTTCAAGCCCGGGAAAACCCTCAGCTGTTACTGCACTTACAGGTAAAATACCTTCAGGCATAATTAACCCGGATGCATCTATCTTATTCCATATAAAAATATAATCATCATTATTCTCAAATTTTAAAAATAGATCTTCATCTTCTTCGGTCATACCGGTAACACCATCAATTACATATAACACCAAAGCAGCATTTTTTATTATATCTTCACTACGGCGAATACCTTCAATTTCTACAGGATGGTCGGCATCTCTAAGTCCTGCAGTATCAATTAACCTGACAGGAATTCCTTCTATAGTAATCCAGCTTTCTATATAATCTCTGGTAGTACCATTAATTTCTGACACAATAGAACGATCTTCTCTGAGAAATAAATTAAACAATGAGGATTTCCCGGCATTAGTTCCTCCGGCCAGAGCAACTGTTACCCCTTCATGAAAGATTTTACCGACCCTATATGTATCTATAAGCTTACTAATTTCCTGCTCTGCTTCTATTACAGGTTCTAAAGAAATATCAATATCTCCGCCAATTTCATCATCAGGATAATCCAGTTGAACCTCAATTAGGCTCATTAGGTCCACTAATTTTTTCTTAATAAAATCAATTCTCTCATGAACAGCACCAGATAAACGATTAAGAGCAAGAGAATGTGCCTGCTTTGACTTGGATCCGACAATCTCAGCTACCGCCTCTGCCTGACTTAGATCCATCTTACCATTTAAAAAAGCTCTCATAGTAAACTCACCAGGAGCCGCATCTCTAAAACCTGCTTTTTTAAGAGCACTAATTATAGATTCTATCCCTGGAAGACTACCATGACAGAAAATCTCCACACTATCCTGACCTGTATAACTCCTGGGTGTTTTATATACAGCAACAGTAACTTCATCAATATTGCTGCCAGTTTCAGGTTCAATTATATATCCATAATGAATGGTGAACCCGTCAGAATCCAGAATAATCTTCGGGTTTGAAAATACTTTTGAAAACAGAAGAATACTCCCCTGTCCACTGGTACGAATTACAGCCAGAGCACTCTCACTCCATGCTGTAGCAAGGGCAACTATGGGTGCATCGGTGTCGTAAATTTGATCTTCCATAATAATTCCTGAATTAGTTCCTACAAATATGATATAGTAGGTTCTATCAGGGAGAACTATAAATTTCAAGGAGTAATGATATGAGTTCTTTATTACATTCAAATTCCAAAAATGACAGGGAATATCTGATTGCAGTTAAAACTGAGTATAAACTTCTGGAAAAAAAGTTTTTAAAAGCCAAAGAGAAATTGGATAAATGGGAAACCAGGACATCCCTCGCTGAAGAAAAAGGTAAAACGAACCTTCAGACAGAAGCAGAAAGTCAGGCAGAAATTTTTAGAAGCAAAATTAATTATCTGACTGATCAGTTGATCGGTTTAAAGGTAGAGGTGGAAAAGGCAATTAGGACGATTCATATTTCTCCCCAACAACAACTATCAATAGATCCCAACAAACTACTTACAGAAATGAATAATCTGATCGGAGACAATAACTCTTTAAGTCTTGAAAAAGAAATAAAAATAATAAATGTTGATAATGAACTGGAAGAATTAAAGAAAAAAATGGAATCGTAGAGACGTTGCATGCCGAGGTTGCATAGCCGAGCAGGAAGCTTGCTTCCGACCAGGCAACGTCTGTACAATTCGAGAATCACCCCGACAATATAATCATCTCTACGGCAAATTATTAGCCATTGATTCACCAACAACCTTTCCAAACTGTTTAAATGCAGCTGACATAGCGCTTGCAGCATTACTGCCCATAGCGCTTTTAAACCTGTTTCCAGAAGTATAAATAATCTCTCCACTCGAAAGGTCGGCAACTTTAATATCTCCGGAGACCTTAACAGTAAATCTGTCACCATCTTTTTGAAAATCACTTATACCAACAGTGCCAAAAACAAGCCGTTCAAAACGTCCGGAATATTTCTTTGCTATAAAATTTATTATACTCTCATCACCCAGGCTTAGAATATCTGTATCTACATCTATAGATCTTATAGAAAACCCTTCTGAAGTGAGTACTTCAAGTATTCCTGATGTTGTTTCAGTTTTACCTGTAGAAGCACCGCTGTTATCCTGATCTATTATCATTACAGCAGTAGCAATCTCTTTTGCCCTGGAAATTACACTGTATGTAAATCCAATTTTTTTTGAGTTTACCATTTGCTCAAGAGATTCAAGCTGAGCATATAAATTATCAGGAACATCTTCCAAAGTTTCAAGAGAAGCTGACAGATCCAAGGCCATTGTTATTCTTTCGATTCCTACAAAATTAGCAGGTGGTCTGACAAAGGAAACTAAACCATTAGGATCTGTAACAATTGATTCTGATTTTATAGTCTTGCGTCCATTAGCCCTTACAATCTTATAAGTAATTCGAACAGGAACACCTGCAAGAACCTTTCCATCAATACCCGGTGTTCCGGTTATTTTCAGTTTAAATGGTTCATTAAAGGGCTGTTTAATAAATGCATTCAGATTATCATTCAATGCATATAGATTTATACTGGCAATGGCTTTTCTGGCCTTATTCATATTCCGTTCAAACTTAATAACAGCATTATCAACATCTGAACTTGAAGCAGCAGAAGCAGCTTCTACATATTTAACCGCAGCACCGAAAAATGCAGAAGAAGCAACTAATGAATCACCTTCTGCCTCGGGTCCGGAAATAGCTGCCCTCTGTTCTGCAAATACGGCTTTAATTCTTGCCTGTTCCTTTAGTAATGCCTTTTTATTATAAGAACCAAGAAGATATACATTCACTGTTGAACCATCTTTATCAGTAAAAGACTCTACAATTTTAAAGTCCCCTATCTGTGCACTGGATGTTTCTCTTATTGTCTGATCCAGTGTAGATGTAAACTTCTCAAGAGTATCCTTTGCTGTAACAGTTGTATCGGAACTTACCTTTACACCAAGAAAACGTGTTATAGAGGAAACCACATCTGCTCCGGCTAGAGTTCTGGCCATGGCAGCATCTCCATCAGGATTGGATCCTGCACCTATAAAATAAACCGTATCACTTGTATCTGCAGGAGGCATAGTTACCCAGGACGGCAGTTTATTCTCATTTGCCGGACCGGGACTTGAAGCACATGAAAAAAACATAACAAGTAATAGAATAATCCCGGTAAAGTAAAACAGACAGCTTTTATTTTTCAAACTAATACCCCTTTTTTATAATCCCGAATCAAATGTAATGGAATTCCCTCTCTGGTATACCAGAGACATTCCTTCCAGACCGGAAAGACCTTCTGAAACATCATAAACAAGGTCTTCAAGATCTTCGATTCGTCCAATCAGTCTAACATCATATTTGGTTTCTTCCGGAGAAGTGGAAATCCTTTTTATGGATTTAACTTTTCTCTCCATCTTTTTCATAAAATCTCTCATAAGACGGGAATCAAAAGTATTCTGTATTACAAGATCATATTTTATTCCCTGAGTCAGCTCTTTCTGTGTATAGGATCTGGCCTGTTCAACTGCTTTCTTTATAGCATTAAAGGTTGCTGATGCTACTGCATTATTCAAAGCATCGGCTTCGGAAACAGTACTCATTGCAGGAGGAACTGTCTGATAATAACTTGATCCCCTTCCTGCTGCAGTCGATGCATCAAAGTTTTTCAGAGAGACACTGGCACTGCCATAATATCGATTATTTTTAGTATTGGAATTTGCATCAATAACTATTTCAATATAGATATCTGCATTCAGTTTTCCTGCTATCCACTGGATTATAGAAACAGCCTGTCCGGTTTCGTCTTCATAAGCAGCGGCCTGATCCTTCTTAATCCTCTCAATCTGACCTAAATCAACATACTCCAAACCATTATCAGAAAGATATCGGTTAGCCATACCAACTGCTGTTTTTGCAAGAAAAGGATCTGTCCCCGACTCTTCATCATAATAAACCATAAATGTCAGATTACCAATTATTTCATCTATAAGAGCCTTTTCTTCTGGAGTAACTTCAGCTGAAGATCCGGAACCTGCAGATTCTTCAACAGGTTTCTTTTCATCTGCTTTTTCGACAGTTACTACTGGTTCAGGAGCAAAAGAAGGTCTTTCCATATCTGACAGAAGAACATCACCTCCCTGGGGAAGAATAATATTTCCATAAATTTCATTTGCCCGGAGAACATTGGAAAGAGCTTCCAGATTTATTCTTATACCAATTGATGCAGTAATATTACCATTATTATCACCACGGTCAAGAATTTCCATAGTTTCATTATAAACATATGCATTTGCAGTACTTGGAATATAAATTCTACTTTCAAGTTTATCTCTGTTTGCAGCGGCAGATGCAATACCAAGAGCATCAGAAGCAGCTTTCTTTACAGCATTCATCTTTGCATCGTTAAATGCTGAAGACTGCGAACTGCCGGAACCCGAGGCATAGTATACAGGAGATGCCGAAAGAACAGGTCCCGAATCTGCAGCAGCCTTTCCAGCCGGACTTCCTGAGGAAGGTTTTGATCCGCCTGTTGTAGCACAGGAGATAAATACAGTTATAGTAAGTATAGTAATTAAAAACAGTTTTATTCTTTTCATTTTTTCCTCTAATAATTAATATTTGAAAGTTACACCGCCGCCATAAAGTATACCAGAATAAGAATTAAAAAATCCTTCATTTATTGACAACATCGCAGCATAACCAGCTTCTCCAAAAATCTTAATATTATCACTGATCATATAACTGACACCCAGTCTTACATGACCACCAATTGAACTGTATATTACATAATCATCCTGATATTCTTCAATTATTGGAACCAACATACCCAATGAAACATCAATAGCCGGGGTTATATGCAATCTTCCTAAAAACCAGTTTAATTCAGTTCCTACAAATACATTTACCGGGAAAAAGAAAAAATTGGTAAATCCCCCCTCCATATCCGCACCTAGAGGAATTTCCACTCCTGCATAGGGTCTTGTTTTATAAAAACCCCTTGCTGCAATCTGCCTGATACCTATTGCAAGAATTGGATTAGCTGTAGAATCCGTCTGGCTGATATAGTTAATATACATTGCTGATTCAAAACCCATTCTTGGTATCTCTTTAAGCTGATCACCAACAGCAGGTTTTTTCCTTGCATAGAAAACCTGAGCAGTAGAAACTTCCTGATTAACCTCTTTAATTACTAAAAGTCCCACTTTCTTTTCAACAACATGGCCGGAAGGTAAAATAACACTATTTGTAATATTAAACTCATCACCAAGCTTAATACCCATATTGGCACCAAGCTCAATTAAAATTTCTTTACCATTAACATCAAGAATACCTGTCTTTAACTGAAACTCCGGTATCTTCCTTACCTCAAATGAAAGCTGAATAGGCATAGAATCAACTGCACTTTTTACTGCTCCCTTGGCAGTATCATTTGAACCTGTAGTATCTACCTGAAAATTAGCAAATGCCTTTCCTTCTGCAACATTGATAAATGTAAAACTTGTCTGTATTTCTGCAGAATATCCACCATTATCATCCGGGAGAACCTCATAATAAGACATTACAGGTACAACAATTATAAAAGCCCCTACCAGTTTATTAAAATCAGCTTCTGTAAATGTCTGCTCACCTAAACGAACAGCTTCAGGAACTTCTATATTGGCTTCTTTAACCTTTTGTATTTCCTCAATAAAACTGGTAATATCTCCCGAATTTAATCTGTATGACATACCAATTATATCAAACCTTTTTAGATTTACAAAAACATTCTGAATTGACTGATCTACAAGCCCTAATGCACCATCAGGTATACTCCAGTCAGTATAACTTAAACTAAAAATAGCAATCTCTTTTTTCTCAGATACTTCCTGCCCGAAAACAAAAGAAAAACATATCATTAACAGAGAAAATATAATCAGAATTTTTTTCAACATTTCAGCCTCCTAAAGTAGTTACAAGTATTATACACTTAAAAAAATATTTCAACACATAGATTATATTAAAGTTCAGTTTTTATATTCAGCTGCTTATCTTCAACTACCCGCTTCTCTTCACGTCTTACCAAAATGGAAGCTATTTTTGTTTCCGATTCTTCTGAATTATTTACTATTTTAAAAACGGCAGGTGTGTATATTTCCAAAAATACTTCTGTTATTATTTCGCCTTTGGATAAAACAGAAAGAACACCATTTTCAACATTTAATTCAATTTCAATAAAACTGTCAGCGTTATCAATAAGAAGAAGATCATCAAGATTAATATGTATATTATTTTCTCCAGCCATGTCAGGAAAACTAATCTCTATTTCAGTAGTTTCAGAAATATCTTCAAAATCGATATCTATATAAAGGTATGAAAAATTAAAATCCGTTTCCAGAAATTGGAAAGAGGAATTATAATCAAGAATAACACTACCCCTAGAAACAGATAAAGAAGAATTATTGATTTCATCAAAATATAGTCCATCAAAACCATAGGCTGCAATTATTCTGTCCGGATTATATTTTCTCTCTGATCTTCTCTGAAAGATATTATCATCTATATTATTTTGTCCTTTTTCATCTATATAGTAGATACCAAACTCATCAATAAGTCCCTCAAATCCGTTTTCAACACCTATTGCAGATTTATAAATACTATTTGGTATTTTAGGATTGTAATCATATATATCAGAAAACTGAAGAAGACCATCTCCATACCATAAAAAAGTTATCGATTTATCCTCAGGTATAACTGATAGCGTAATCTCATTATAATTTTCAGGAAAGATCCCCGAATTGCTGATAATATTCATTCCATCCTGGAATAGTTCAGATAAAATGACACCGGAAATATCCGTTTTAATAGAGAATAAAATATCATTATCATCTGTTATATTGAGAAAATAAGCATCCAGCTGGGGATTATCAAGGCAATAAGAAAAGGTTACAGAAAAAGGCATTAATAAATTATTGGATAGAGGTAAAATATTTCCATTCAGCAAATACCCTGACCCCTCTTTCAAATAATAGCCAAATTTATCGCCCTGCCTCTTTATTACAGGATGGCCAACATCACTGATTAACTTTTTATCTGCACCTGAATCAACTACAATACCTTTGAAATGAATAATTGTACTATAGGACTCTGACGGGTAGAGATCTGTAGGATCACTTTCACTTAATGCTGTAACAAAAACCTCTAATTCAGATCGAAGTGGAGAAGTAAAAGAAAATGTTCCATCTTTTGTATATAATGGTTCTACAGGAAAAAGCTCCATTCTTAGACCATAGACCCCTTCTAATACAGGAGCCTTCCAAATAAAACCATCTGTATATTCTGTAAAATAACCTTCTTCAATAATTTCATTATCTATAGACCACCTGACCCAGCTATCCTCAGTACCATCTGCATCAAAAAATATTAATCCAAGACCTCCGGGTTCAAAAACATTAGGGAAAGGGGTCAGCCCCCTTATAGAAAGAGATGATCTTGAATAGAAAAAGGAAATAATCTCTTCCTTTATGATAATATCATCATTGTCAAAAACTCTAAGTCTGATAGAGTACTTAGCCTCTAAGGGAGAAGCAAGGGATATTGAAGGAAGAGGTGCATTAAGTGCATCCCCCTCAATTATTTTAGGTTCATCAATTTCCAACCCCTGTTCATCCAAAAAAGAGATCTCAAGTTTTGCCGGAATAACCAAAGTTTCATCATATTCCAGGCTTATATCTATTTTTTCTCCCAAATCAGGATCCAAAATTACACCATTATCAATTGACGTTTTAATGATTACAGCATTTTCAGAATCAGATAAAGTTAATAATAAACTACTCTCACCGCAGGAAATAAGAGAAAGAGATAATAATACTAACAGTATCCGAAAAAATCCAATCATAATCATCCTAATAAACTAATTCCCAAAAGGGCTGGAAACTGGTGGATTTCCGGAAGGAACTCCACTCCCCCCTAATGGTGATTCCAGAATAGAAGGGCCACCTCCAGCAGCATTATGGAGATTATTATAAAGTTTGAAGAGATATCTTACCTCAGCCAGTTGTCTGGATATATTATTCTTTTTACCACTAAAACTATTAAAAAATACAGTAGAACTAAGATCATCTGTAATTGATCCGACCCCAAGCCCTTCATTGTGATATGTTTCCAATTCCTTAAGTCTATAAAAAACCATCTCAAAAATTGGCATTATACTTCGCATTTTTATAATTGCAGGGCTTACTTCCATTTTAGCTTTGAATAATACACCGGGATTCCCGGAAGAAGATTCTTTTCCATATCGTTCCAGAGTGGCTTTAGCATCTAAAAGCGCAGAAAAGGCATCTGAAAATTTTGGTTCAAAAAGTAAATATTGGTTTGCATATCCTTGAATAAAAACCTTTGCTCCGGATCTAAAAACTTTATCACGGGAAGAAACCCAGTAATTCCTGTAAAGTCCCAAATCCTCAGTACTTACAGAATAAGAACTTATCTGTTTATTTGGTACCTTATCTACAACACTACCTGGTTTCGAATACCTTTCTCTACCCTGTTCATCCTTACAGGATACTGCTCCTTCATTACAAAGAACAAGAATTCCCCCTTCAGGTGATGTAGTTATTTCAAATTCCGTTCCGCGAACACCCATAACAGCACTTTCTGTATGGACATCAAGAGTATCATTACCTGTTAGTTTTTGAACTTTAAACGAAATTGAACCTCCAAGCATCTGAAAAGAGGTTCTATTCCTGCCGCTTTTTTCCAACATTTCAAAATAAAAAGTTGTACCCGGTTTTACTGCAAGAGTTGATCTGCTGCCCGAGGGCAGCTTCAGTTCAATTTCAACCAGTCCATCCTCACCAGTTTCTATAAGATCAAATTCCTCTACACCAAAACCTATATCCACAAGATCCCAGTCAACAAGCTCACCATCTCTGTAAAGATCAACATAACCCTCAATAAAAGTTATAGTACCTGTTACAGTTTTTGCAAAAAGTGAACCTGTAATAAGAAATATAATTATCAAGATAGAAAAGATTTTTTTATCTAAAACCGGAGTCATCATCTTACACCTCATAAATATCATAACTAACTCAAATTATACCACATCATATAAAAAATCACAAAAAAAAAAGAATCTTTATATTTCTTTCGACCACAACTGAATCAGGTTAATTATAGTTTCTGAAGCTTTCACCATTGTATTTACAGAGGCCCATTCGTAACGACTATGGTAGTTATGCCCCCCTGTATAAATATTAGGAGTAGGTATCCCCATTTCACTTAACCTGGATCCGTCGGTTCCACCTCTTATAATATCTCTTACAGGAGAAACACCGGCTGCAGTTACTGCATTTTCAAGTATTTCAATGACTTTTTCATCTTTACTTATGTGCTCAATCATATTCGCATATTGTTTTCTGGTTTTAACTTCTACAACCCCCCCTGGATACTTAGCTTCTACCGCCTTACCAAAAACATCCAAAGCTTCTATCCTGCGGGAAAGTTCAGCTGAATCGAAGTCTCTTAGGATTCCACCGAGTTTTGCTTCATCAAGATTCCCCTCAATCTCCATAGGAGAATAATACCCATATCTTTTATCTGTTGCTTCAGGGCTTTCATTGGCTGGTAACAGACTAAGAAAGGTACCCGCCATAGATACAGCATTTATAAGCTTACCTCGGGCTGAACCAGGATGAATAACTCTTCCTTTAAATTTAATTTCAAAACCGGCTGCATTAAAACATTCAGCTTCGATAGAACCTAATTCGCTTCCATCTATGGTGTAGCAGCATCTGGCATTAAGCCAATCCTTATTAAAAAAATCGAGACCTTTTCCTGTTTCTTCATCTGGAGTAAAAATAATCTCAACTTCACCATGAGAAGCATCAGGATTGGATTTAAACCATGCAAGAGCTGTCATTATCTCTGCTATACCAGCTTTATCATCTGCACCCAGAAGGGTAGAACCATCACTTGTAATAATAGTATCCCCTTTATGGCTTAATAAATCAGGGTATTCTTCAGGTTTCAAAACATAACCATTACCAAGAACTATATCCTTTAAATCATAATTTTGGGTTAACTTAGGTTTTACATCGGTACCACTCATATCGGGAGAAGTATCAACATGAGCCATTAATCCTATTACAGGAGCTTTTTCCCCTTCTTTAAGGTTTGACTCTAAAACTGCAATAAGGTATCCATGTTCATTTAATGTTATCTTATCTATCCCCAGTTCCTTCAATTCACTCTTTAGTAAATTCAGAAGATCCCACTGACATTGAGTTGAGGGTATAACTTTTGTATTATGAGGATCCGACTTAGTATCGATCTTTACATATCGTAAAAACTTATCCAGTAACTGTTCTTTTATCCATTTTTCATCTTTCATACAGCAAAGATGCAATATTTACCTGCAAGTGTCAAATAGGAAGGCTGTGTTATTATTCTTTTGGGCGTTCCCTTCGCTCCGCTCAGGTCAGGCTGTTCCGGGGTTCGCTTCGCTCCCGTCCTGCAAATATTATTATCTGAAAATTGTTGTTGAGGGTTGTATGGTATGGAGTTAAAGCAGGTGCAGGACCTTACGCCCTCCGCATCCTTAACGCTTTGGTTTCGGATTGTCTCAATAAACTGCTGTAGAAATTGCAGCAGTGATAGAAATTAATATTGAACAACTAATGGAGTAGTCGCTAATTTTTTTTCTGCCCTCACACCCGGCAAACTATCGCACAAGGGTCCCTTGTACAAAATTTAGCCTTGTTTCCGGAATCTTCTTTTAATAACTTCCTGCCTCTTTTTTCCGGAACTGCGCATAGCGGAGCTATACGACATTACCGGTTTTGACTCCCCTGCAGGTTTGCTTAAACAAGGCCTGGTCAGTTCCAGCTATATATTATTTACTGGTTTTATCTTAAATACAACATATGATTTAATCTGTGCAGTTTTTTTCTATTTTGTGTGTACAATACCCGTACATTGTAGTATGTTTCATATTGAAAGGAGATTTTTATGGTACATGCTAAATCCAGCAGGATTGAAATTAGAACTAATCCGGAAATAAAACAGATTATTGAAAAAGCTGCCGGCATTAAGGGGGAAACAATCTCCGCATACATTTTAGGTAAGTCTCTTTCTTCCGCAAGGAAAGATATTGAACAAATGGAATCTATAACAGTGGGTAATAACGACAGAGACATGTTTTACTCGCTCCTTACTAATCCTCCTGCTCCCAATAAAGCCTTAAAGAATTTAATGCAATCTGATTCTTTTTAGTGGGGGTTTATGAATATTAAAATTGTTCCTATCTCAAAAAACATTGACAGAAAAGGGTTTGATTGCGGCATTGATGAGTTAGATCAATATCTAAGGCAGTTTGCCATTCCAAATGATAAGAAAAATATTGGTAAAACATTCGTTGCTGTCGAAGAAAGCAAACCTGTTAAACCTATAGGCTACTATACTGTAAGTATGGCCCAGATTCTTTTTACTGATTTACCCAATTCAATAAAAAAGGGACTTCCTAAGTACCCTGTTCCGGCTATGAGGATAGGTAAGCTTGTTGTTGATTCACATTTTAAAGGTATGAGTATTGGTTCTTTTCTTCTGAAGGATGCGCTCATGCGAGCTGTTAATATTTCATCTGAAGTTGCTCTTAACTGTGTTATTGTTGATGCTCTTAATGAGGTGGCTAAATCCTTTTACTTGAAGTACGGGTTTGTTGCTTTTGAAGATAAACCGTTAACTCTTGTAATTACTCTTAAAACAATTAAAGCGGCTCTTTAATATAATATTTTCAGAAACATAATTGCTCCAAACATCACAGCCGCCGGTCAACAAATTCCAGCCGAATATTCGGCTAGTCGGGACTTCGTCCCTGCTCGCCCATGCATCCGGGTTGGAACTGACCCGCCAGTTCCAACAAACTCCTTTTGCAACAACCAAACAGCAAAGTCCTTCAAAGTTAAGAAGCCGGGCAGCTCAACTATGTTATTCGGCTGTTTTTGTGTTGTTGGCTTATAACAGCTTGCTCTATTTTGTTAAAGATCATATTTTAGAGGCCAATTTCCAGCTAAAAACCGTGGTTACTATTTTTGCATCCCTACGGGATGCAATCCTTCATATCCGCCTCATGCGATAATATGTATTGTTTTCGTAATGCTCCCTTAAATTTGACTCTGACTCAAATTCTATATGGAGTGTTTCATAAATACCAAGGCTTGAAGCCAACTCTCTTAAAGCCATATTTATAGTTGAGCGAATCTTAATATTTTCAATCGGATCATTCCAAGTATTATCTGCAATTATTAACAAGATATCACAAATGCCTGCATCCTTATGATTACTATAAGCATATTTAACTACACAGGGATAATTGGTTTTTGACCACTTTAAAAATTTTCGCTTTAGTTTTCCAAACATCTAAGAATTCTCCAAAACTTGTAGTTTCAATGTTTTATGATTCCATTTTCTAGAAGGTATTGGATCTCCTTTACATAGGATTGTCCATGAATATCATCAATTGGTGATTCTAAGAAAAATTTCCATCCACGTTTAATCCCTATATCTAACACCTTCTTGTTAATTAACCAGGTAAAAGTTTCAGATCTTTGTACAATATCCCAAACTTTAGTTGGCATCGAGAATGCTCTTGCTTCCAATTCTTTTGCACGATTCAAATACTGTGGATAGTTACCGAGAATTAGAGTCGATCCAGATCCAATTGTAAAATGCCTAAGATATAGATTTGAAAGAATAGATTTAGTACCACTACCAACCAACCAGCCAAGTGCCACTGCATTAAATTGTTCCACAACTCCAGTTAGATACCAAGCACCAGCATGTAAATATGCACCATCGTTTAAAAATGTTTCAGCATATCCAAATTCAGTATATCCAGGAATCAGATTTAGATATGATGGATTCTCAACAACTATCGGCGATACACCTGTTCCCCCAGATTCTTTCCTCTCACGACGTTTCTCCCTTTCAGCTATTTCCCTATTATACGCTTCTTTTTCTTTCTCCCTCTCTTCCGGGCTACCCTGGAATCCATAAGGATCATCGTAATAATCAGTATCATGCCCCGTCGGATCTGTGTACTTAACCGGATTATTCTGAACATAAGCATACCTATTTAGGCCATCAAGCAAAGTATCCGGCTGTGTAAACCTCCCTAAATCAGGATCATAGTACCTTGCTACATAGTAATACTTGCCTCCATCCAAAAATGAAGAAACTCTCTCACAATAAGTACTCTTCCCGGACAAATTTTTATCACTCTTATCTTCCTGAACTTATCATCTGTTGTAAGAAGAACATCAACTTTTGCCTTCTCAGCACACATAAGGTGAACAGCATCCATTGAATCCTGGCTTGCCCCTGATCATCAAAGGGGCGATTCAAACAACAGGCATCTAAGTATATTCATTTCATTGGTAATTTCATTTTACCGTAGTTGACCATCATTCGTCTATCTCTTTTGTCCGGTTCTTCTCTACCCACTTCTTTTTCCCTATCCTCGATTTCTCCCATACCTCCTTCTGCTTCTCAAGCTGTTCCTTTCCGTCATAGGAAAAGGTGAAATGGAAAATTGAGAAAAAATTAGCACATTGTTGCCTTATATAAGTTCTATATCTATCTTAATACAATGATTATACCAAATTACCCAATTACAGCACCAATATCACTGGATATGCGCTCCGAACTGCATCCTTTATTATATAACCTGAACTCAGGTATATCTGAATATACATTTTCAGGATTATATCTATTTCGAGATAAATACAATTACAACCTTTCCAGATTGGATAATGGTGATATTGTCATCTTTGGTACAGAAGATGGTAAATCTTTCTGTATGCTCCCTTTTGGGTTCCCTGATAAAAAAACAAGTAAAGAACTGTTTAACAAACAAAACTATTTTAAAGGCATATCAGAACAGGATACAGAGAAGTACAGGATCTCACTTGAAAAAGCTGGTTTCTGTATTCTTGAAGACAGGGACAATTTTGATTATCTCTATGAAAGATCTAATCTTGTACATCTTA
>DAOWEB010000328.1 GCA_030638735.1 Spirochaetaceae bacterium | reverse complement strand
TCTAAAAGAATTTAATAAAGTAGTAGAACCACTTAGGCAGATAAATCCCGGAGATTGGAAATGAAAAAAGTAAGCCTTGATACAAATGCATATTCAGCTTTAATTACAGGCAATAAAACAGTCCTTGATGCTCTTGGGGAAGCCAATGAAGTTTACTTATCAATTTTTGTAATAGGAGAACTTTATTATGGTTTTACCAATGGATCTAAAGAGAAAAAAAACAGAGAAATTCTAAATAATTTCTTAAAAAAACAAACTGTCAAAATTATTCATACAACAATGGAAACAGCAGAAATCTATGGTCGATTAAAAACAAATCTAAAGAAAAAAGGCAATCCTGTCCCAATTAATGATTTATGGATTGCATCCCATGCTATAGAAACAGGCTCTTTTCTTTTAACATTTGATACTCATTTTAAAACAATTCCAGAAGTTTTATTATATTAAATGCTGTTAATATCTCCTCCTGCAGCTAGAATTTGCGAAGCATATCCTGCTTTGGCAAGACTTAGCGGAGCACTCAAGGCTCATAATATTCCTTACCGTATTCTGGATGGTAATCTGGAAGGTCTTTTATACCTGATAAATTCGAAAACCAATTTTGATGACACATGGACAAGGAGGGCTGAAAAAGGAAAAAAATATTCTTTGGAAATGCTGACCTCTTCAAAGGGTTACAATAATTTTGATACCTATAAATCACACATTAAAAGATTAAACAGACTGCTTGAAAAAAGTATTTTAAACAGGGGAAATAATATTACTCTGGCAAATTTTTCTACCCCCCTGTGGTCCCCCCTTAAAAGCACAGATTTAAAATATTCAGCAGATAATTTCAAAGAAAATACATTCTATTCATGGTTCAGTGATTACATTCCCCAAGTTATTGGGGATATGGAAACTGATGGAAACAAAGTTAAATTTATTGGACTGTCCGTTACTTTTCTCAGCCAGGCTCTTACAGCATTTGCAATAGCAGGATTTATAAGAAAACTACGACCGGAGATACAAATTGTTTGGGGAGGAGGTCTGGTTACATCATGGGCTGGTCGGAAGCAAGCTTCCTGCTCGCCCGTGCAACCGGGGGCAGGATCTGCAGGGTTTGAGAACCTGTTCTCTGATAATGATATTGTAATTTCCGGTCCCGGAGAAATTCCTCTTCTCAAATTATTCGGAATTGATGCCGGTAGTAATTTTATGGTACCGGATTATGACTTTGCCGTACAAAACAAATATCTGTCACCTGGGTTTATTCTTTCATACAATACATCTGTGGGCTGTCCCTGGAAAAAATGTACTTTTTGTCCGGAGAAATATGAAGACAATCCATATATTAGTGAAAGATATTCTAAAGTAACCGAAGAGCTTAAATTTCTTGTAAAAAAATATAATCCCATACTTATTCATCTGACTGACAGTGAAATAAGCCCTGCAATGCTCAAGGCTATTGCAGTTGCCCCTCCCGGTGCTCCATGGTATGGATTTTGTCGTTTTACAAAAATACTAACAGAAAAAAAGTTTTGCAGGCAGCTGGCAGATTCCGGTTGCAGGATGCTGAGTCTTGGCCTGGAGTCCGGAGATAAAGAAGTTCTTAAAGCTATGAAAAAAGGGATAAAGCTGGAAGATGTTCCAATAATTCTAAAAAATCTGAAAGAGGAAGGTATTGGTACCTATATTTATGTATTATTTGGTACCCCGGAAGAAAACAGAGAAGCTGCCCTACGAACAAGAGATTTTGTAGCCGAAAATGCACATTTAATAGATTTTATTAATGCTGCTGTTTTTAATCTTCCTGTAAACAGTGAAGAAACAGAATATTTGGAAACCGACCAGTTCTATGAAGGAGATCTTTCCCTGTATTCAGAATTTATCCATCCAAAGGGCTGGGGAAGAAAAGAGATAAGACAATTTTTAAAGAAAGATTTTTCATCTGTTCCGGAAATAAGAGAGATTTTGAACAGGGTACCACCGGTATTTGATTCCAGCCATGCCCCATTTTTTCTCTAGAAGAGAAAAACGGAGGATGGAGACAGGAGAAGGGAAGATAATAGAAACTTACATGATTTCCAATCTTCCTTCCTCCGGCTTTCCGTCTCCTTTCTCCTCTTTCAAGGCAATATCCCCGGTAAACTAAGAAACAGCATAAGATAAAACGGAAAAATAACCATATACAGTCCATAGGTAACCATTAGTGTATATGCAGCATAATCCTCATTTATACCTTTACTGTGAGCCATTACGGCCAGGTTTGATGCCGGAGGAATATGAGTTTCCAGAAATAAAACCCATAACTGAGCAGGTGACAAATTAAGATTTTTTAGAAACAAAAAGTAGCTTCCATAGAATAGTGCAGGCATTATTAAAAATCTTATTGACGATGTAACTCCAGCCATAAACATTAGTTTTGAGGGTTTTTCACTTGAAGTATGAAGATTTCCTATCATAGCCCCCAGGCTGATTAGTATAAGAGGCAGAGTCATGGCACTTATTCTTTCCAGAGCAGATAAAATATGAAAAACAGGCAGTTCCTGATTACCTGCAATTGTCCCGAAACCGGTCAGCAATGCTATAAAACCTAATACCACACCAACAAATGGTGGTGTAATTATTTCCTTTATACCGGGACGTCTACCCTTCCCTGTCATAAGATAATTACCAGCACTCCAGAGCAGGGGTGAATTAACAAGGAGATAAACTCCTACATACAAAGTAGGTTCACTTGTCCCGAACAGTTCAGAAATAAGTGGTAAAGTTACAGGGAAAATCTCTATAACACTTAAAGGAAAGTAACCGGAATTCCCAAAAGTAGAAAAGGCAATACCGGCTCTTTTCTCGTCTGCCTTGAAAGGAAGAAAATAGAAAATAATAATCGAAACAACTGCTGCCGATCCCATAATAATAAATGCCGCAAGTAAAAACATAGGGCTTCTTGTAATTGCATTAGGGTCAGAAGAGGATATCTTTATAAAAAGGTAAAGTGGCAAAGCAATCTTAACAACAAAAACACTTAAAGATGAAAAAAACTTATCTTCCCACCCGCCATATCTCTTAAGAAAAAAACCAATGGCAATAAGCGCAAACAACTGTAATACAGTATAAAAAATAGGCAAAAAATACATGGTCCTCCCCGGATAACAACGTAAAGACGCCCAATTTGGGCGTCTCTACGTTATACTACAAGACAATCTGTATCGGGTACAACCCATACCTGATCCACGGTAAAGACGCCCAACCTGGGACTGGTCGGAAGCAAGCTTGTCTGGTCGCAACTCCGTTGCTGCTCGACTATGCGGCCTTACCTGCTCGCCCATGCAACAGGGGGTGGTGGAATAACTCCCCTAAGTCCAGGGCAGAGGGACGGAGCCCGAAAAGGACTTAGGATAAGGAGTTATGGAGCCAGGGGGCTTTCCCCCTTCTGAAAAACTGCAGATAAAAACACAATATCTGCTAAAAAAACTAAAATTACAGTCAGACATTTGCAATTAATTGATAAAACTATTACTTTTTATTAATAACTTTAAATAAAAGGAAAAAAAATGGGTGTATTAGACAAGATTAAACCAGGTGTTGTTTATGGAAAAGACTTAAAAACACTGTTCGACATTTGTAAAAAAGAGGGATTCGCGCTGCCTGCAGTTAATGTTGTAGGAAGTGATTCTGTAAATGCCGTTTTAGAGGCTGCAGCAAAAGTAAAGTCACCAGTAATGATTCAGTTTTCAAATGGTGGCGGTCAGTTTTATGCAGGTAAAGGATTGTCAGCCGAAGGTCAGGACAAAGCAATTGCCGGATCTATTTCAGGTGCCCAGCATGTACATATGATGGCTGAAAAATATGGTATCCCAGTTGTTCTGCACACAGATCATTGTGCTAAAAAATTACTGCCCTGGATAGATGGTCTACTGGATGCTGGTGAAGAATTTTACAAGGTAAATGGAAAACCATTGTTCTCATCTCATATGCTTGATCTTTCTGAAGAATCAATGGAAGAAAATATGGAGATAAGTAAAAAATATCTTGCAAGAATGGATAAGATAGAGATGCTTTTAGAGATTGAAATTGGTATAACAGGAGGAGAGGAAGACGGTGTTGATAACAGTGATGTTGCACCTGAAGACTTATATTCGAAACCATCAGAAATTGATTATGTTTATACAGAATTAAGCAAGGTAAGTCCTAATTTTACTGTAGCTGCAGCTTTTGGAAATGTTCATGGTGTTTACAAGCCGGGTAATGTTAAACTTACTCCAACTATTCTGGACAAAGGTCAGAAGTTTGTTAAAGATAAACATAATCTTAGTGTCGATCATCCTATAACATTTGTTTTTCATGGCGGCTCCGGTTCTACAAGAGATGAGATTAGAGAAGCAATTGGTTATGGTGTTGTTAAAATGAACATAGACACTGATACTCAGTGGTCTACCTGGGAAGGCATTCTTAACTACTACAAAGAAAACGAAGCTTACCTGCAGACTCAGCTTGGAAATCCTAAAGGTTCGGATGTTCCAAATAAAAAGTTTTATGATCCAAGAGTATGGTTACGAAAGGGTCAGGAAAGCACAGTGGCAAGAGTTGTAAGAGCATTCGAAGATTTAAACGCAGTAGGCAAAAATTAGAAATTGTTTTTTTAATAACGTAGAGACGCCCAATTTGGGCGTCTTTACGTTATTATGTTCCTATTCGGCACCAACACCCGGCAGGGAATCAAACACAAAGTTTGTTTTTGACCAACCGAAGTTCAGACGTTCATTATATTTTTCAAGTATAGATTTATAAAAAGACTCTGCCTGTTTAAGATCTTCAAGGGTCATTTTCTTTTCAATTTTATTTCCTTCGCTGTCTTTTACCTTATATTCTGTATCAAAATCATAAGAAACTTCAGCAACAAGGGCTTCTCCATCTATAAAGAATGTACTGAATGCAACTTCCATCTCGGCTCCGCAGTCAAGAACAAGTATAGCTGGTTCAATTTTTTCTTCGAGAACAGTCAGACCTCCTACAGGTTCTACAATGGTATCAGCAGGAAGACCTATATCGAGAAGATGTGGATATAAGGCAGCATATGAATCCAGCGATGGATCAAACATGTCTGCAAATGATACATAGTCTTTTACTTTAGGTTTTACTTTAATGGCCCAGGAGTATTTAATTCCATAAGGGGAAATATCCGCTTCCATTTCCGGGTTTTTACTAATGTCATCAAATGCTGATCCTACACTAAGTGGAATACTTAATGATTTTGCTAAATCTGCATCCCTGAATTTAATAGTAATATCAAATTTATCATCCATAACATTGTCAGATGATCCAATGGCAACAAACTCATCAAATTTATGTCTGTGTCTTAAGATATAACCAAAATTGTTAAGCATACCGTACTCACTGTCAATATATTCAACATTTCTATATCTGCGTTTCATTGGATTATCTTCTTCTTCAACTTTTACATTATTCTCTGTTGCAGCTTCTATCATAAGAGCCCAAAGTACTTCAGGTTCATAGTCCTCCAGATTGATAAGCATTTTATACTCAACAGAATCAAGTTTCTCTACTACAGATGGATCGTTAATAACAAAGTAACTGTTTTTAGCATGAATACTTTCGCTGCTTTCTGATGCAGTTTCTTCAACAACTACAGCCTCTTCTGCTGTATCAGTTTGTTCAGGTGCTGTAGCACAGGCTGCCAGAACTGCAATTGCCAGCAGTATTAGAAATAATTTTTTCATAGGGTAATTCTCCTTTTTAATTTACTAATAATTACCCATAGAGAATGATCTGTCCAATTAGAATATTTAATGTATTGTATAGAAGAAAATTATCCCGTAGGGGCAAAAAATCTTTTGCCCCTACGGGATAATAATTTCCCTTGACTCCACAGCCCAGTAGGCATCACCATAATCAACAAATAGCTCTGCATCTGCTTCTATATTTTCATCTGCAACAAAAAATATTTTCCACTCGTTTTCTATTACTGCATGTTCTATTCTTAAATTGGGATGAAAACTGTGGTTTACAAAACGGAGAACTCCTCCGGCATACCGGGCATTTATCTCCAAAGGAGGAAGACCAGGAATATCATCAGGGTAATCCCAGGCATATTCGGTTTTAGCTGATGTTTCTTTATCTGAAGGATCTAAGTGAAATGCTTCCTGAACTATACCTGTGTATTCACCAATAAGATCATCTGCCTTCAAAGGTTCAACTGCAAATAAGCCATAACCAATTTGGTCATTGACTTTTTTTATATAAATATTAGCTCTAAACTTATTATTTAATTTTTCACCATATTTCTCTTCCAGATAAACGAATTCTTCAAGATTATCACTATAGTAACTACTTTTACGAAGGTTAATTTTATTTTGTTCAGGATAAATCATCTCATTGAATTTTATATGCCTCAACTCAAGATTTCTGAACAGTATGTCAATTTCTTTTTTTGTTTTGTATATCATTTAAAACCCCATCTACTCTGGTTAATAATTTAATATCAATAATATACACTGCTTGTCAAATTTCTGTTCCAGGTTTATAATTTCATAAACTGGGGGATTATTTGGAAAAATTCGAATCTATTTTTATAGCAGCACTTGAACTGTATAAAAAATTCGGTTTTCAAAAGGTAAATGTCCAGGAAATTGCCGATGCTGCAGGAGTAAGTAAAAAAACAATATATAACCATTTTGATGGAAAAGAAAATCTTTTTCACCGAACTTTTGAATGGCATATTTATAACCTCATTAACTTTTATGATTCTCTTTTATCTGATAATAAACATAGTCTCACAGAGAAACTTATTATGGCAATAAACCATGCATCCAGAGAGATACAGTATCAACTTAGTCCGGTATATAAGGATATCCAGAACTACAATCCTTATTTAAAAAGCAGTCCATTACAATATATACATAATAATATTCAAAATGCCATAAGCGGATTAGTAGATGAAGCTCAAAAAGAGGGATTGTGCAGAAAAGATCTTTCTAAAGAAAATATATCCTATGCCATACGTTCAATGATTAGCGGACTTTTTTTATGGGATGAGATTACTGATACCAATATATCCAGAACTGATCTATTTAATACAACAATGACCTTAATTCTGGATGGTCTTCTAACTGACAAAGGGCGCACACTGCTTTCTGGCGAGAAAATAATTCTATAACTCCGGAATTCTATCTATACAAAAATATTTCCTTTTCTATAATTTACACAAATATCATATGATTTGTGTAATTCCCCTTGACAAATAGAAGTTTTGGCCCTATTTTTACACTAAATATACTTTTTAAGTGTAAATAGGAGATTTATTTGAAATATTTATATCGTTACCCAATCCTTAATGTAGTTATTATTTTAGGTATAACCCTATTCCTTTTACTTCAAATACCGCAGTTACAGATGGACAATGATACCCTTAATTTTATTCCTGAAGATGATCCGGCCCTGATTGCTATAGAAAAGCTGGAGGAACAGTACGGTAGTTATCTAATTATGGATCTTGTAATTATCAATCCTTATGGCAGTCTTCTGGATTCCAGGGGGTTGGAAATAATAGATGATATTACTGAAGTGCTGGATAAACTGGAAGGCCTGGAAGAAGTTCAATCCCTTACTAATACGGATTTTATAAATAGTGTCGATGGAACCCTTAGAGGAAGCCCCATTTCTGAAGGAACTGATGGAAGATTTTTGACTGGAGAGGAAATTCGTCAACGTCTAAACAGCTGGGATATGTATGATTTAGTACTTCTTTCAGACGATGAACACTCTACCCAGATAGGAATTACCCTGGAAGCTGATATGGAAGTTGAAGCCAGAGAAAAAATCTATAATGAGGTAAAAACTATAGCTTCAGAGATGATTCCATCAAGCTATACCTTTTATCTGGCCGGACTTCCTGCAACAACAATTCAGATTAGTCATAACATAAAAAAGGATCTTGTATTACTAATTCCCTTTGTTGTAATACTTGTATTGATAATTCTTTATCTTTCCTTCCGCCGTCCAGGGGGAGTTGTACTGCCTATTTTAAACGTTACTATAAGTACAATCTGGACACTTGGAATGATGGCATTTACCAACACTCCTATGACAATTCTTAGTTCAATAATTCCTGTTCTAATGATTGCTGTGGGTAGTGCTTACGGGATTCATCTTATTAGCCATTATTATGATGAACTGGACAGGGCTAAACCAGGAAATAGAGAAAATCACAGGGAAACAGTATGGCATACAGTTAAAATTGCCGGAACACCTATTGTAATGGCAGGCCTTACAACTATGGCAGGATTTGGATCTCTTGCAGTAAGTTCAGTCCTTCCAATGAAAAGTTTCGGTATTTTCACAACCTTTGGAGTAGCCTCCGCCCTTCTGGTTGCTATGATTCTTATTCCTTCACTGCTATTATTAAATCCAGGGAAACCAAAACAGAATAAAACATCAGAGAATCAGGACCATCTACTTTTAGGAATCCTGACCAATATCACTATTAATAGAAAAATACTGCTTTCTGTACTTTCCATAATCTTAATTGCAGGTTCAATCTATTTTTTACCCCGTGTTGTAGTGGACAATGATATTGTTGCCTACTTTAAAGAAACAACTGAAGTTCGAAGGTCAGAGAATTTTATTAGAGAAAACTTTGCCGGTACAAATAGTTTTGATATGGTTATCTCAGGAAAGGAAAAAGGAGCTCTGAATAATCCGGAAATACTGCTGTTTATGGATAATTTCAAAATCTGGATTCTTGAAAACTATTCAGAAGTTGGAAAGATAATTTCCTACAGTGATTTTATTAAGCGGATAAATCAGGTTTTAAACGAAGATACACCGGGAAAAGTTTATCTTGAAGGCAGTTCCATAGATACCGTATGGGAAGAAAATAATGAAGAGACCTTCTGGGGTAATTCCTTTCCTGTAGATAATTTTTCTTCAGACAGCGGATCCTTCTTTGAAAGTGAACAGGAAGAGGTTTTTCCGGAAACTATAAATCCACAGCAATCCTCAGTAATAACAAATAATTCTGATTTGATGGAAAACCTATGGACCGCCTATCTTAATAATCCTGATAATTTTATTGAAGCTCTTGCTGAACTAACAAATTATAAAGGTATGGATTATTATGAAATCCCTGAGAATCCGGAAAAATATAACCTGAAAAGTACTCAGGATCTTTCCAATCTAATTTCACAATATCTGATGCTCTACTCCGGGAACCTATCCAGTTGGTCTGATGAAGCTCTGGAACCAACCCAGGGACGAATGTCTGTTCAGCTTAAAGTTGAAGGGAGCAGGTTTACTGATATGCTGATAACAGATCTTCAGATATATGTGGAAAATAACATTCCAGATGATTACTCACTTATCTATGCAGGGAATGCATTGGTAGCAAGCTCTCTGACTCATGAAATTGTAACATCTGCTATTAGGAGTATCTTTCTTTCCATACTATTAGTATTTTTTATTTTAAGTATTACTTATCGCTCACCTGTTGCAGGATTAATTGGAATTACCCCCCTCAGTCTTACTGTACTGGTTAATTTTGGTGTAATGGGGTTAACAAAAATACCCATGGACATTAGTACTGCCATGGTGGGAAGCATTGCAATAGGAATAGGAATTGATTATACCATCCATTTTATTTCCAGTTATAATCACTATTATAAAAAAGAACGCAGTGCACTGGAAATTACACGCCGAACTATGAACTCTTCAGGAAAAGCAATTATATTTAATGCTATGTCTGTAGCAGCAGGTTTTGCTGTACTTATCTTCTCACAATTCAACCCGCTAATGTACTTTGGATTACTTATTGTTATTACTATGGGTGTTTCCTCATTGGCTTCATTAACCCTGCTTCCCCTGCTTTTAAACAGTATAAAACCTAAATTTCTTGAAAAAATAAAAACGGCTGAAACAGCCAGGGAGAATACAAAATGAAAATAAAATTTTTACTGATCTTGTTCATTTTAACAGGACTCACCCTTATATCTGCACAGGATGGTTATGAAATTATGAAAAAGATGGATGAAAAAACAACTCCAAAGACATCACATTCTCTGGTTCAGATGATTTTAACAGACCAGCATGGTCAGCAGAATGAACGGGTAATCGAACAGTGGTCTGCAAAAGATAATAATGAAAATACACATAGCATAATGATTTTCCATAGTCCTGCTTCAGTTAAAAACACCAGATTTTTGACCAGAGAGAATAAAGATAGAGAAGATGATCAATGGATTTTTCTTCCGGCTTTAAATAAAGTACGCCGAATTGCTTCCAGTGATGAAGGCAGCAGCTTTATGGGAACGGAATTTACCTATAGTGATATGGGATCACGGGAACTGAATGATTACACTTATAAATACCTGGGGGAGGAAACTATACAGGGATATGAATGTTACATAGTGGAATCCAACCCAAAACCTAATACAGACAGCCCTTATACAAAAACTATAAGCTGGATTACTGTTGATGAAGGTATTCTGACTGTTATGAAAGCTGAAATATATAAGTCTGAAACAGAGATACTTAAAGTTCTGCTTGTAGAGAAGATCTCAAAGATATCAGGGTACTGGATTCCTACAAAAATTATAATGACCAATACTCAGAATCAGCGTTCCACAACTATAGTGCAGCAAAAACTGGAACTGGATAAGGCAGTAAACAGTCAGCGTTTCAGCCAAAGGTTTCTAGAGACAGGAAGAGTTAACTAAAGGATTAAAATATGAAAAAAATAATATACATTTTTATAATTACATTATTTATTATACCGCTTCTCTGGAGTCAGGATTTTTCATTCGACTCTTCTGATGATAACAGCTTTAGTAACAGTGAATTTGGTGATGATTCCTTTATAGATTCCGGGGACAGTAGTTTCTATATTGAGGATATTGGAGGATTACAGATCAGCGGCTCTCTTGATATTCCTGTTACAATGAGACCCCAATGGAATAGTCTGGGGAATTCACCATGGATTTTCTCCCCTGAACTTATAACTAATCTGGATTATTCAAACGGGAAAACTGACTTAAAGGTAGTCTTAAGTACAAAAACAGATAAGGAAGAAACATCAATAGATTTGGATGAAGCATGGGTAAGACTATATATGGGAAAAGCAGATCTGGAAGTGGGACTAATGAAAATTTTATGGGGAAAGGGAGATGAAATCCATGTAATGGATCCCCTTAATTCTATGGATTACAGTAAGTTTATTGAACCGGATTATAATGAAAGAAAACAGGCCAATATAATGGTACGTCTGAACTTAAACATTGGAGATTCAGCCAGAACAGAGTTTGTTTTCCTGCCATGGTTTACACCGGATACTTATGCAGAGGAAGGATCCTGGCTTATGACCGATATGGCAGCACTGCAGACTACAGGTAAAACTGCCCTTGAAATATTTAGCGCTGCATACCATACAGCACTAGTAGGAGGAGGTATGGAAACAGGGCTTGCTGCCCTTGCTACTGCACAGAAGATATCCGAAATGGAACGTACCTTTATGCGGGAAGAAAATACAAATGCCCTTAAATATGCCCAGGGAGGAATACGATTTACCAATACTTCCGGAGCTCTTGATTGGGGCCTGGGAATTATCCGCAGTTTTGTCAGAGAACCGGTTATTAAAGGTGTCGACTTAACTTTAATAACAGCTGCTTCTGATCCACATTTCGAACTAAGTTATACACCTATGGTTATGGTTGCCCAGGAAGCTGCTTTGGTTATAAAAAACTTCAACTTTAAGGAGGAAGTTGCACTTACTTTAACTGAAGACTGGGAGGGAGCTGATCCCGATTTAAAAAATTCGAAAGTTGAATGGCTCCTTGGATTCGATTACAACATACCATTAAATAATATCAACATTAATTTGCAAACAAAGGGCAGTTATCTTCTTAATACAGAAAGCATAACCGTTTTTGATCCGGAATATTCAGACCGCTACTATAATAATATGATAATTGGATCGCTTTCAGACAGCTATTTCTACAATGCACTAAAATTATCCTTTTCAGGCAGCTGGAATGTAGAAGATAATGATTTTATTTTAATTCCAGAGTTGGAATATACTTTTAGAGAAGCAGTAACTTTTAATATATCTTATCACATTTATGAAGGGGAACAGGACAGTTTGTTTGGACAGTTTGATGATCAGGATAATATTACACTATCCTGCAGAATGAATTTTTAATATTATTGTTCATTTATAGTGGAATGGTAAAAATAAAAGTTGATCCTTTATTTTTACCATCACTTTTCCCAACTATCTCACCTCCATGAAGATCAACAAAGCTCTTTGTCAAAGTAAGTCCAATACCTGTCCCATGAAATTTTCTGGTTGCAGAACCATCAATTTGTTCAAAAGGAGAAAAAATACGATTACAATCTTCAGGGCTTATACCAATTCCTGTATCAGATATTGAGATTCTAATTGATGGTATGGGCATTTCAATTAACTCTGCTTTTAGACCTATTTCCCCATTATTTGGCGTAAACTTTACAGCATTGGAGAGAAGGTTATATAAAATTTGTTTTATCTTTCGTTCATCACCAAATATTGATTCGGGAATATCTCCAATATCTTTTGTTATCTTAATATTTTGTTTTAAAGCTTGTTCTTCTATTATTCTCAAACTGTTTTCCAGAACAGGTTTTATATAAATCTCTCCGGTTTCCAGAATCATCTTGCCAGCTTCAACTTTAGAGATATCCAAAATATCATTTATAAGAGAAAGAAGATGCTTACTGCTGGATAGAGAATCACTAAGAAATTCTTTCTGAGTAGTATTCAAATCTCCAATAGTGCCTCCTTCAACCAGTTCAGTAAACCCAATTATATGATTCAAAGGTGTCCTTAGTTCATGGCTCATATTTGCTAAAAATTCTGACTTGGCAATATTGGCTGTTTCTGAAGCTTCCTTTGCATTCCTTAATTCTTTTTCTGTCTTATCCCTGGCTCTTAAGAGATCATCCATCTCCCATTTAATTAGATCAATAGCATCAAATACAGCAGAATAAGGATTGGAAGATTTGTTTGATGTGCTTTCTATTTCCCTGTCACCCTCCCAGTCTATTTTAGCAATATGCTCAAGTATTATATCTACATATATTCCTTCATTCCGGGAATTATCTTTTATTTTTTTATTTTTTTGAAAAGATAAAGAATAAGACCTTTTTACCTCATCTGAAGATACAAATTCTAAGGCATTTTTCAAATTATCCATAATTTGAAGCCTAAATGACATAAATGGTTTTGCCAGGTATATTCCAGCTCTTAATATAGGACTTACACCATAAAAAATGAATACTTTGATAGAATATTTTTTATTTAATTCAAATATAGCTGCTGTATACAGTTTTCGGCTTTGCTGATTGACTCCTTTTGAATTTTTTAATCCTAAAACATAATAATACGATTTACCCTGTAAATTCATTGATATAATAGCTGCTTCCTGCAGAGTCATTGCTGGTTCGATATGCTGTATTTCAAGCTTACCCATAGAAATACCATGGAGGATATTACCATTGATGATTTCAAACTGCAATGAAAAATCACCATCTATGAACGACCAATCTTTTTTATCATGAGCAGATAATTCTGATATGGAACGTACTGCACTTGATACTGATTCATTATTAACTCTAGATTCATTATCAAGCAAATTTAAAACATCTTTATTTCTGTTTAACAATATTTTTTTTGCAATATTGACTGCATCGGTATAATCATTGGCAATTTCAACAGCAAATTTGGCTTTTCTAAATTTCTTTCCCAAACTAATACTTAATTTTAATAAAGGTGATACACCATAGAAAACTAAACACTCTATATTATTGCTATTTTCAAGATAAAAAAATAAGTGTTTTCTTGCTGACCTGGTCATATAAGTAAAATCTGATATATTATCAATAAGAATATATTTTTGCCCTGAAGGTATAACCTCTTCAATTATATCATCAACAAATGTCAAAACATTTTTAATTGTCTTAAGGTCTGAGGAACCGGAAACTGAAGCTAATAGTATATTATCACCGAGTATACTTACACTGGCTTTATAAGTTTTGCCAAATTTAACATTAGTCCATTCGGGTTTACAGAAAACAGGAAGGCCTGAAACTGGGCACAACCGATTCGTTTCCGATACAATTCTGTGTTCTTCTTTATTGACCATGGATTGATCCTTTAGTATTATCCCTCTTCTTATAACTCTATGGTATAGCTATAACAGATGTCAAGCAGGATAATATT
>DAOWEB010000142.1 GCA_030638735.1 Spirochaetaceae bacterium | reverse complement strand
CATGAAAATGTGTTTTGTTATCAGGGAAACCCAGATCAAGTCCTCCGCAGAAAAGTTGACCTGTACTAAGGATCCTGCAGAAATCCCAGGCTGTGGTAGCTACAGATCCTCCTGCAGCAAGTCGTTTTTTTGTGCCCCCATATTTTTCCATAAATACGCCTAAAGGAAAAAGAGATCCGCAAAAAAACATTTTGGTATGATTTTTCCTGAATATTCCAGGGTGAGTCGAAGATTCTGAAATAAGAATTGTTTTACTAAGGTCTACTCTGTCAAGATGTCGTGTATTCCAGTACTGAGGGTCTACAACTACAGTAAAATCAGGTATATAACCAGCTTCTATAAGTGCAGGTGCAGATGTATCAACTGCAACAATAATAAATCTCTTTTGTAGATTATCCAAAAGTGGAAGTATTGTGTCCAGGGAGGGACCGGCGGCCAGAAGAAGTACCGGGAAATTATTGAATAATCCTGAAAGTTCCCCTACATCACCTGCTTCAGGCAGATATTCTAAATTAATAATAAGGTTTCTAACCCATAGTTCCCCGAATTTTTTTAATGTAGCAGTATTTACATCTCTTCTTGATATAAAATTCTGAATGAGAGTATTAGTTTCTCTATAGTATTCGCTGTTTAGTTCATAAAGTGCTCTGTGTTTAAAAATCTGAATACTTCCCTTTGGTAAACCAGGCAGTATATGGCGAATTGATTCACTTTCATTACCAATTAAAAGACTGATCATAGGAGAAGTAAAGATACTTTTTAAATTTCTTGCTTCAAGGGCTTTTAAAAACCGTTCCCCGGAGGGTTCAACTATTATTACAGGAATATCAGGCCTTAGAGAAAGTATAGCGTCTACATAGTATCCAAGGCCGAATCCTTCTACAACACATGCAGAAATATTTTCCGGAATCTCTGAACCAATTAGTCTTTCTGCTTCTCTGACAGGTTCATGATTTGAATGAATAAATTTCCCATCTACACTTGCAGTAGGTAAGCCGGATCTGCTTGTGGAAATAACCATATTCCCATTACCAGCAAATTTATTAAGAACATCATTTTCAAAACCTGGATACTTTGAACATAGTATCTCAATATTTTCTTCCAGAAAACTCACTCTAACTCCAAATTAATTATCATTCCTTTTGTAATTTCTGTACCCGGGGCAGGATCCTGTTTTATAACCCATCCTTCTCCTTTAATTTTAACAGAAATATCCGGAAGAGATATTAGAGGTAATAGTTCTCTCTTTGATAAACCAATAAGATTTGGAATATTTTTTCCCGGTACAAGTATTTCTGATGAATTTAATTTCATAATACCGGAATGTTCAATAATATTTTCAGTATCTATAGGGATATCCATATATCTTACAAGTTCTTCTGTTAATTCTTTTATTATTGGAGTTACAATACGTCCACCGTAGAATTCACCTCCTCTGGGAGTATCGATAACTATATACATAATAATCCGGGGATTATCAGTAGGAAAAATTGCTAAAGTTGAAGCAATAAATGAACTGGAAGAATATTTTCCACTTTTTGGATCAATTTTTTGTGCTGTACCTGTTTTTGCAGATATTCTTAAACCTTCAATAGCAGCTCTTCGTGCTGTACCTCCTGCCTCTGTAGCAGTTTCCATCATTAGAAGTAAGGCTTTTGCAATTTCAGGTTTTATTACATGTCTTACAGGTTCTCTTTTATAATCTTTTATAAGTTTCCCTTCAGGAGAGACAATTTTATCAATAATATGAGGTTCCAGGAGAGTCCCCCTGTTAGTAAGAACTGTAGCTGCTGTTATCAGCTGAACAGCAGATACTGAAATTTCCTGACCAATAGCAATAGTCGGTTTCGATCTTCCTGACCAGTTTTCCGGTTTGTTTAAAATCCCAGTAGACTCTCCTGGGAAGGGAAGACCTGTTCTACCGTTAAAACCAAATGAATTTATCTTATTATAAAAATCTTCTTTTGTGACAGTATCAGAAGCATAGGCTGCTCCGGAATTACATGAATACTTAATAATATCTGCAATACTTACATCTCCATGGACTCCCAGGTCATTAATTCTAACTAATTCATCAGGGAATTGATTCTCATAGAAACCTCCGCAATAAAAATGGGTATTAGCTGTAATTCCCCCTATTTCCATTTCTGATGCCAGACTGAATACTTTGAATACCGATCCTGGTTCATATGCATATGTAATTGGAAGATTATTTTTTTCTGCAAGACTTGCCTTACCAAATGTATTGGGATTGTAGTCAGGAATAGATACCCAGCTGAGGAAGTCCCCATTTTTTGCATCCATTACTAATATCATTACCGAATCAGCATTATAATCTGAGTAGGCCTTTTCTGCCAGTTTTCTGGAAAAGTATTGAATATTAAGATCAATAGTTAGAAAAAGTTGATTTCCATATATTATTTCATCAACAGAATTAGAATTTGGGGCTAGAATTTCATTATAACTAAGTTCTATCCCATCAAGACCAATATTATCAATACCAGTAAAACCGGTAAGATGGGATGTTAAATTCTGTTCAGGATAATTTCTTCCATATTCCGGTTCCAGGGAAATACCGGCAATTTGACCTTCAGAAATAAGATCTTTAATACGTTTACTTTCTGTGGTTGTTATTTTCCGTTTTATATAAACGAATCCAGTATAGTTTTCAAATTTATTTTGTATAATCTCAGGATTTAAATTTAATGCTTCTGAGAGCAGCTTTGCTGTATTCTTTTTATCCAGTACATTGGGCATCCATGCTGTCACAGAATCCATCTGTGTTTGAATAGCGAGAATCCTTCCATTACGATCCAGTATGGGACCTCTTTCCACTATTTGAGCAGGACCGCTTACTCTGGAAGCCGGGGTAGGAGAAATAAGCATTATATCTACGTATTTCCATATTATAAGTAAAACAAAAATTGAAGTTATAATTGAAAATACAGCAAATCGACTAATTTTGGCCGACATTTCACCCCTCTAAAATTATGGCTCTGTAATATTATATTCATTTATAGTAATATGATGATTAAGAATTGTCGATATATAGAATACATTATGATAAACTTAAACACAAGACAACATGTCAGTAATAGAAAGAGGGGAAAACCCCGTAAAATGATATTTCCGATTTTTAAAAAAATACAAAAATCAGTTTCAAATATTCTTAAAGGTTTCATGCGTATGGATCTTAAAGGAAAACTTCTGTTTTCCTTCATATTTATTTTAATATCAGGCTCATTTGGCTTTTCTCTTTATGAATATATTGATAATAAGATTTTAAGAGAGGCTGCCTTTTTTATTCAGGATGATAAGCACTCTATTTCCAGTTCTATGCTGGAATATGCTTCTTCTGAGTTCTCTGGAATGGGATCAGGTCTTCCATATATTCAGCCAGGTGCAATTGTTTCAACTGTAACTTCCCTGGATTACCAGGTTAAAGAGTGTGATACACTTTCTGAAATATCAAAAGCATACAATATTACTGTAGGGACTCTTATAAGTTACAATAAAATAGAAGATGTCAGGCGAATTTGGGTTGGAGCCAATTTGAAAATACCTGATACTGATGGTCTTCCTTATATTGTTAGAAAAGGAGATTCTCTGGAAACTATAGCTTCCAATCATAACATACCGTTAAATAATATTCTGGATGCAAATAATCTTGATTCTGAAATAATATCAGAAGGAGATCAGCTCTTTATCCCAGGTGCAAAAATAAGTGAGTATGATTATAAAAAAGCGACAGGAACACTTTTTATCTATCCTGCCTCAGGAAGATTAAGTTCCCCTTTCGGGTACAGGACAGATCCTTTTACCGGTACCCGTAGAATGCATTACGGGGTTGATCTTGCAAATCGTGTTGGTACGTCTGTAAGAGCAACAATGTCAGGAACAGTTGTAGTAATAGGAGATCAACCTCTGGGGTATGGAAACTATATTGTTATAAGACATGAACGTGGTTTTCAATCTCTATATGGACACCTTAATAAAATTCTTGTAAGGAATGGACAGAGAATAAGTCAGGGACAGAAAATTGGAGAGATGGGTAGCTCCGGAAGAAGTACAGGATCACATCTCCACTTTTCATTATACAGAAATAATGTGCCTGTAGACCCGTTGAGAGGCTATCTATACAGATAGGAAACCCGAGACGGGAGGAGGGAGAACGGAAGAATTTCGGATTTCCTAAGGTTTTTAATCCCCTATCCCCCGATCTCCTTTCCTATCGGCCATGACAGTGTTTATACTTTTTCCCGCTTCCACAGGGACAGGGATCATTTCTACCAACTTTCGGCGTAGTTCTTTTTACCTGGGCTTTTTCAGGAGTTGACGCTGAATTACCTGCTGCCTTTTGTCCACTGCCAAATTGACTTAAACCACTATGGCTTTCAGTTGCTCCCTTGATTCTTGAGGCTCTGTATTTTTCAGCAGGGGCTTCTGATATTTGTACTTTCGATATTGTTTTTGCAATATTTGTCTTAATATCATAGAGTAATTTATCAAAAATATCAAAACCTTCAAGCTTATATTCAAGGAGTGGGTTTTTCTGTGCATATGTTCTTAGATATACGGCTTCTCTCAGTTCTTCCAGTGATTCCAGATGATCCTGCCATCTGCCATCAATATTTTTAAGATACTGATACTTTATAAAATCGTTAAACTGTTTTTGTCCAACTCTATCAATTTTTCCCTTCAGTTCTGACTCCATAGTTTCACATACACGTTTTACAAGTGCTTCTCTCCCAAGTTCCTTAAGTTGTAATTGTGTAAATTCTTCGGAATATAGAAAAGATTCTCTTAGATCCGTATTTAATGCAGATGCGTTAATGTTGGAATTATCATTATTTATAAAATATTCTGATGCAACTTCCTGTACCAGTTCAAGGTTTGTTGTTGTTATCCTCTGAAATAGTTTATTGTCCTCCAGAATATTATTTCTCTGATCATATATAAATGATCTTTGTTCGTTCAGAACATCATCATATTCAAGGAGATGCTTTCTAATTTCATAATTTCTTTCTTCAACTCTGTTTTGTGCTCTTTCAATGGCTTTATTAATAAGTGAATGATGGAGAGGCTCTCCTGTGTTCATTCCTGCTCTGGACATTAAAGAACGAAGACTGTCTCTTGCAAACAGACGCATAAGTTCATCATCAAGTGAAAGAAAAAATCGTGAAGTTCCAGGATCACCCTGTCTTCCGGAACGTCCTCTCAGCTGGTTATCAATACGTCTTGATTCATGTCTTTCTGTTCCCAGAATATACAATCCTCCAAGTTCCTTAACTTTTTCGTAGTCTTTTCGCCAGCTAATATATTCCATATCGTATGCTTTTTTAAATTCTTCATCAGTAGCTTTTGTTCCACATTTTTTTCTTGCTCTAAAATCAGGATTTCCTCCAAGCTTTATATCAGTTCCTCGACCTGCCATATTTGTAGCAATGGTAATAGAACGTTTTGCACCGGCTTCTGCAATTATATGAGCTTCCCGTTCATGATTTTTAGCATTAAGAATTTCGTGTTTAATACCCCTTTTTGACAGGAGTCTGGAAATATGTTCAGACTTTTCTATAGATACTGTCCCTACAAGAACAGGTTGTCCTCTATCATACTGAGCCTCTATTTCATCACATATTGCTTCATATTTAAATTCTTCTGTAAGGTAGATAACATCATTTTTATCGATTCTGGCCAGAGGCCTGTTTGTCGGGATAACAACTACATCAAGATTGTATATTTTACCAAACTCTCTGGCTTCTGTATCAGCTGTACCTGTCATACCGGAGATTTTTGTGTACATTCTAAAAAAATTCTGAAAAGTAATTGTAGCAAGGGTTCTGTTTCTCCGGGCAATTCGGATACCTTCTTTTGCTTCAATAGCCTGATGAAGGCCTTCAGAATACCTTCTTCCATGAAGAACTCTACCTGTAAATTCATCTACAATTTCAACCGTACTATTTTGTACTACATAATCAACATCAATATGAAATAGATGATGGGCTTTCATGGCCTGGGTGAAGTAGTGAACAAACTCAAAATTTTCATCTTTATATAAAGATTCTACAATTACTCCTGCCTGAATAAGAACTTCCTCTATTCTGTTCATACCTTTTTCAGTAAAAGTAACTTTTTTAGACTTTTCATCAATCTGATAATCACCATCACTTATTTCAGGGTAATCCCCAGTTTCAGAATCTTTTGAACATTCGGCTAGTTTGGAAACAAGTCTGTTTACATCTGAGAATTTTTTTGTATTATCTTCTGCCTGACCGGATATAATTAATGGTGTTCGTGCTTCATCTATAAGAATTGAATCGATCTCATCAATAATACAAAAATTATGATTTTTCTGAACCCGTCCCTCATTGGACCATCTCATATTGTCCCTTAAGTAATCAAATCCAAATTCATTGTTAGTTCCATAAGTTATATCGCATTCATATCCTTTTTGTCTGGATTCATTATCCATGTTGGAAATAATATTCCCCACAGTAATACCCATAAGGGAAAAAACCGGTTTCATCCATTCCGAATCCCTTTCTGCAAGGTAATCGTTTACTGTTACAACATGAACACCCAAACCGGAAAGAGAATTAAGATAGGCAGCAGATACACTTGAAAGAGTTTTACCTTCACCTGTTTTCATTTCCATTATTCTTCCCTGATGAAGAGAAATTCCTCCCATAAGCTGTACATCATAGGGACGTTCTCCCAGGGTTCTTCTTGAGGCCTCTCTTGCAAGGGCAAATGCTTTAGGTAGAATATTATCAAGACTTTCACCTTCTGAATGTCTTTTTCTAAAAATTTCAGTTTGTTTTGGAAAATCTTCGTTTGCAAGCCCTAAAGCCCATGCTTCCAGTTCATTTATTTTATGTACAATGGGAAGTAATTCTTTCAAATCTTTTTCGTGTTTTGATCCGAAAAGTACGTTTATAATTCCAGGCATTTATATTAATCCTCTTAGGTTAAATAATTATCAACCTAATATACTTCTGTTTAATGGTGGAATTCAACCTTATAACATAAGATTGACATCTTTAATACTTAGAGCTTACTATAAGTTATGAAAAGCAATTTTGTAAGGCTGCAGATTCTTGTATTAATTATCTATTCACTGGGTTCTTTTATTTCATGTAATTCAGAGTCTGGTATGGAGAGAAAGTTATTATTTGAGCTTGCTTTGGGAAGGGGTGAGGATCAGATTGATCTCATTCAGATGGCCAATGTTCCTTTTAATAAAAAATCAAGAATAGTAATGAAAGACGGGCTTATATATATTGGAAATGGTAACGCCAATAAAGTTATGGAATTCAGTTCCTATGGGGATATTCTTTCTCTTTATTATAATCCCAATGAAAATCCCGAACCTGTTCTTCTTACAAATACTCAAGGAGAGGATAGATCTTCAAATCGTAATGCATATCCATTTAACTTTAAAAATACCGGAGAAATTGCTATAACAAATAGAAATCATCTGCTGGTTGAAGATACTGTACCTGATAATCGTACTGATTATGATGAAACTACAGATAGTACTTTAAACAGAATTGTACTTAGATTTGATAATAAGGGGAATTTTATTAATTTTCTGGGTAGAGAGGGGATTGGCGGTACACCTTTTCCATATATTGAAAAAATAGAAGTAAACAATAAAGATGAAATTATTATTATTTCCAGGACCATAAAAACATGGAATATTTATTGGTATTCAGGTAAAGGTTCTTTAAAATTCACAATAATAGTACCTCTGGATGATCTTCCAGTTCCTGCTGAAGGAAATTATATACCCTCTCTGGAAACAATTTTTTCTGACAGAACTAATAATGCAGTATATCTTAAAATAGATTATTATAATAAAGGTAATAATAACCTGGATTATACAATGTCCTATTTGTGGACACTTGATCTTAATAAGGGAAATTACTCAAAATTTATACGTATACCGGAATTGGATATAAGTGAAAGTGATGATATTCCAGGATTTTTAGGAGTAAATAATGCAGGAAAATTTTTCTTTCTAACTTATTTATCAAATAATATTTTTCAGGTTATGGTTCTGGAAGAAAATGGAACAGTTGTTTCCAGAAGTGAACTGAAAATGATTGATGATGAGATATCTTACCGTGATTTGTATCTTGACCAAAATGGTCTGCTTGTAGCCTTATTAGGTAAGTTTGACAAAGCTGAAATTGTGTGGTGGAGAAGTGACAGGCTGCCGGGAGTTCAGGATGAAGATAGTTAGTACTAAGGTCATGTCAGAAATTGATAATAAGGCTATTAATCACTTTGGAATACCTGGTCTTTTATTAATGGAAAATGCAGGAATTAAATGCTGTACATATATAAAAGATTTTATTGAAAAAAATACTTTAAATAATACAAACATAGTTATAATTGCAGGATCTGGTAATAATGGTGGAGATGCTCTTGTAATTGCAAGACAGGCATGGAATTCGGGTTTTAAAAAAATAAAAATTATTATTAGCAAAGAAACCGGTAGTGAAATGTATCTCCTTCACAGGAAGATTTGTGATAATCTTGGAATACCTGTAGTAAAATACAAAAAAGAGGAAGAAGCAGTAAAAGAAGCTTTTTCAGAGTCCGGATTAATAATTGACGGGATTACAGGTACAGGGTTACTTGGTTCTCTGCGTTCCGATGCATCTGAGCTTGTAAAACTGGTTAATTCAAGTTCCGGTCTAAAAATTTCTATAGATATTCCCAGTGGTCTTGGAGAAGAATTTCAGACAAACTATCCTGTTATAAAAGCTGATTTAACACTTACTATAGGCTTACCTAAAACAATCCTTTATTATCCTTCTTTACGAAATTATTCCGGAGAAATTATTGTAGTAAAAATAGGTTTTCCTCCGTCCCTGCTGGAAAATATTCCGGATGCAGGGGACATAAATTATAGGGATAAACCCATTTTACCGGTTATACCTGCCTGGGCCTACAAGGGTACAAGAGGGCATACTGCTGTTTATGCAGGTGCCAGTGGTACTGTGGGGGCAGCAGTCCTTTCGGCAAGTGCTGCAGGAAGGGCCAGATCCGGACTTGTAACACTTTTTATTGACAGTGAGCTTTATAAAGTAGCAGCATCCCGGTTAACTTCAATTATGGTTAAAAAAATAGAGACTGAAAGAGATAATTTTACTCTTAAAGGATTTACTTCTATATTGGCAGGCCCCGGGTGGGGAACAGATTCCAGAGGAGAGTTGTTGGAAAAGTTTTTTGACAGTAATTTACCCGGAGTTCTGGATGCTGATGGTTTACATCTGCTTGTAAACATGGAGCCTTATTTTGATAAGTATCCAGGGAAACTCAAAGGGCGGTGGGTTTTTACACCGCATCCTGGTGAATATGAAAGTATTTCAGGTGTAGATAAAGAAAAATTTCTTTCTTCTCCTCTGGCTTATCTTAGAAAAACTGCATCCCAATACGGTGCTGTAATAGTTTTAAAAAGTCATGTAACCTTCATTGTCACTCCCGGAGGAGATTATACTGTGGTAGATGGAATGAATCCTTCACTTGGTACCGGCGGCAGCGGAGATATTCTTTCAGGTATAATTGCCGGATTTCTGGCACAGGGAATTGAACCCTATAATGCAGCTGTATTGGGCGTAACTCTTCATCAAAATATAGGAAGAAGCTGCTTTAATGATAATGGATGGTTTTTAGCTGAAGATCTCTTACCCTATATCTCCAGAGAAATTAAAAATATGGAGATTTTCTAATGGATAAGGACTCAGATTACCGGGGGCATCAATATTATTTTAATAAGGAAGAGTACGAGAACAGTAGGTTTACAGAGCCTAAATCGTATAAGGGAGGAGCCTTTAAACGAAACAGAACTCTTCTTATTACACTTTTAGATATTACAGTAATTGTATTAATACTGGTAGTTGTAATTCCCTTTGTTAGAAAATCATATGAAGTTCCGGATTTGATGGGTTACAGCCTTAATCTTACCCAATATCGCAGTAATGATGATATATATATAAATTTGTCTGTTAGAAACAAAGCTGAAGGTGAGAGCAATGGTGCTGATTTGGCTGATATAGAATTTTATCTGGAGAACAGTAGTGAAAGTATCTTAATAAACGATCTTTTACCCCTTCCTGGAAAATCTTTAATTTATCGTATTAGTTTTCCCTATGACGGATCGGGAATAGCCAGTGCAAAGGTTACAATAAAAGGGAAAACTTCAGTTCTGAATGTAAAAATTCAAAAATAGATTCACTCTATTGACCTCTATATTACTTTTCATTATGTTTTAGTAACAAAGAGGGGTTATTATGGTACAATTTTACTTTTTAGCAGTTTGTTTAAATATCTTTGGTGGTTTGGTTCTTGCTGCACCCTACTTTAAGGATCGTTTTCCTGGTGTCTCAGGTTTACGAGAGTTCCTTTTTGAAAAGAGATCTCTTCGTATTGGATTGATTTCATCTCTTGTAATACTGGGAATATTGAAATTTGTCAGCGTTTATATTGGCGATGTAATTATTGTAGGAGATTTATTACCTGCTCTTACACTATTGGTTTCAGGATTTACTATGCTGGTAGAATATATATCAGAAAGTAATGATGCTGATAAAGGTTTTATTAAGAAAATGGATAGTATTTTTGTTAAACACTCATCCATTGCAGGTGTTGCAGCAATAGTTGCCGGAACTTTGCATTTTATTTTTCCAGGTGTTCTTTTTTTATAGAATGATAATTTCTACAGCAGGGATAGCAATCAAAAATAGTAAATTTTTACTTGCTTTAAGACTTCCGGGAACATCAATTGGTGAAAGCTGGGAATTCCCGGGGGGAAAGGCCGAGAGAAATGAAACTCCCACAGAAGCCTTAATAAGAGAGTTTAAAGAAGAACTTAATATAGAAATTGAAGTAGGCGAAAGAGTTTGCAGTGGCAATTTTAAAAATAAAGATAAAGAATTTGAAATATACGGCTTTTTAATCCTATTATTATCAGAAAAATTTATGCTTACAGAACACAGTGAAGTAGGGTGGTTTACTTTAAATGAAATGGCCAGCCTGAAAATGGCTGGCTCAGATAAACAAATAGTACAGAAACTTAAATATTTGTACCCGCAGGAATAATTCCATTCTTTGAAATTACAATAATACTATCTACTATCCAGTAATTATCATATTCTCCATCTTTACGTTCTTTGTGATCCACTCCAATACGGCACCCGTCTCCAATTCTTGCATTAACGTCAATAATTGCTTTTTTTATCATCGAACCTCTGCCAATACCAAGATTTGGTAAACCCTTTTTCCCATTTTCTATTTTCTGAGATTCTGTTTCATAGTAGGTTGCACCCATACAGTAAACACTGTCAAGATTTGCACCTGATTCAATTATGGTCCTTATACCAATTACTGTATTGACAATAGAAGCATTGGTAATAATACTCCCTTCTGCAGCCAGGGACTGGGAAACAGTACAGAAATTCATCTTTGTAGCAGGTAGATGCCTTCTGTGAGTATAGATCGGCCGATTTTCATCATAAAAATTAAATTTTGGTGTAAGAGATGCAATATCAAGATTCGACTCAAAAAAGGCCTTAATTGTTCCAATATCCTCCCAGAAACCTGTAAATGGATAAACATTTATATGCCTGTCCTTAATAGCTTTTGGAAGTATATCTTTTCCAAAATCGACCAAATCATTATCCAGGAGCTCTTCCATTGTTTTTGCATTAAAAACATAAATACCCATGGATGCCATAAATTCTTTATTAGGATCTACATTTTCCATCCCTTTTACAAGAACCTGATCAAACTTCAAATCGGATATATCTACATCAGAAGCTGGTTTTTCCAGAAATGATATAGCTTTTCCTGTTTTATCACACCGGACAATACCAAGACCTTCAGCATCCTTTCTTGTAACAGGAGTCGAAGCTATTGTAACCTCAGCTCCGCTTTTTTTATGATTATTAATCATATCTTCAATGTCCATTCTATAGAGCTGATCACCGGAGAGAATTACATAGTAGTCCGCATTCTGGCCTCTAAAATGGGACAGGTTTTTTCTTACCGCATCGGCAGTACCTTCATACCAGCTTGTGCTTTCGAATGTCTGTTCTGCAGCAAGAATCTCTACAAAGCCTCTGGTAAATACATCAAAAATATAGGTATTTGAAATATGATTATGGAGAGACGCTGTATTAAACTGCGTCAGAATATAGATCTTCTTAAGATCAGAATTTATACAGTTGGAAATAGGAATATCAACCAATCGGTATTTCCCACCAAATGGTACAGCCGGTTTTGCCCTTTCTTTTGTAAGTGGGTATAATCGTGTTCCTTTGCCGCCTCCAAGAACTATAGCTACAGTTTTTTCCATACGTTGCTCCTTGTCTAATAGCCTAAGTTAGATATTGTTTGCGGTCAAGGAAAATATTTTTCTGAATTTAATCAATTCTCTATATACTATACATATGTCTAGTAGTATTATATGTATATGAAACGTACTCAACGAACAACAGGGTTTGGTTCTCCTGCAGAATCTTACGCAGAAAATGATATTGACTGGACCTCCCTGCTCTTGCCAAAGCCACATGCAATGTATGTTTTTACTGTAAGAGGCAGTATGAATGAAGAATATAAAATATGTGATAAAGATCTTGCAATAATTGATTGTTCTTTAGTTCCAAAGATCGGAGATTTAATTATATATACTGTAGATGGTGAATTTGTTATTGGAAAGTATACCGGGTCTGAAACTGATCTTGTAGGTGTGGTCAGCCGACTTGTGCGTCTACTAAAGTTATCATGATTGGATTAGTGGACTGTCAGAGTTTTTACTGTTCCTGTGAGAGTGTATTCAGACCTGACCTAAAGGGTAAACCCATAGTAGTTCTATCAAATAACGATCATTGGATAATTGCCTTAAATTCGAAAGCTAAAAACCTTGGGCTAAAAAGAGGGTTAAAATTTAAAGAATCCCGGCATATCATTGAGAACGGCAATGTAGAGTTTTTTTCATCGAATTATACTCTATATAATGATATGTCCTGGAGAGTCATGGAAACTCTTAAAGATCTGTCTCCCAGGGTTGAAATATATTCAATTGATGAAGCCTTTATTGATCTTTCCGGATTTAAAAACCTTGCTGCTTACGGAGAGACTATACGTCATACCATCAAAAGGCAAACCCTTTTACCCACTACTATAGGAATTGCCCCTACAAAATCACTGGCAAAAGTTGCCCAAAGGCTGGCAAAGAAGGTGGATGGAAGCCTTATTCTTGATACGCCGGGCAATATTTCAAAAGCATTAGTATTAACTCCGGTAAAAGATCTGTGGGGTATTGGCAGTGCCTATGCAAAAAGACTGTTATCAGGGGGTATTGAAACAGCAGCAGATTTTATTAAAGTACCCGAATGGATTGTAAAAAAGGAGATGACCTCAGCCGGGTGGATGCTGCAAAGGGAATTAAAGGGTATTCCCATGGCAGACCTGAAAGTAGAGGTAAATCCCAGAAAAGGAATTATCAGTGCCAGACAATTTAGAAGTCCTGTTAAAGAACTATCAATAATAAATGAGGCTATATCCTACTATACAGAACTGGCTGTAGAGAAGTTAAGAAAACAGAATTGCACCACAAATTCTATTAGTGTATCTTTGGAAGCATCAGGAAGAGCCCGACATGCAAGTGCAGAAACCGCACCTACAGATTACTTACCTGATATTATTTCAGTTGCTAAAGCATTATTAAAAAAGATCTATTCTCATGAGTTTGAGTACTGGAGAACAACCATCTTTCTTTTTGGAATAGAGCCTGTCATTGGTAAACAGATAAACTTCTTTGATGATAATAATTCAAAAAAGGGGTATCTTATAAAAAGAGTGGATGAGATAAATGATAAGTATGGGCAGCATACAATTCATCCCTGTGCAAGCGAGTTTCGGGATGACTGGGGGATGCATAGAGAGTACTTATCTCCCAATTATACAACACGACTTAAGGATTTTCCGGTTGTCCATGCTCTCTGATGTTAATTTTATTGTGAGGTCAAACAATGTGCTTTAATGCTTCTCTTGCAAAGAAAGCAGAGATTCTTGAAAAATTATTTAATGCTGTTATTGATATCCGTGAGCTTAGAAATATCTATTTTAAATCTGCATTTACACTTCCTTACTGGCCTGTATTAAAGGCTGAAGAGTCCAGGCATTTTCAATTTCTCCAGTGGGGGTTAATTCCTTATTGGGAAAAAAATATGGAAATGGCAAAAAAAATTCGTTTTAAAACTTTTAATGCCCGACTTGAAACTTTGAATGAAAAACCCTCGTATCGTCATCCTTCGGATAATAAACGTTGCTTGATTGTTGTAGATGGATATTTTGAATGGAAAGAGGTTAACGGAAAAAAATACCCATACCATTTATATATGCCCAATAAACAACCATTTCTTTTAGCAGGCATATGGGACCGTTGGGTGAACAAAGAAAATAATGATATTTTTGAAACCTTTTCTGTTGTTACAACAAAAGCAGAAGGAACAGCAGCGGAAATTCACAATACAAAAAAGCGGATGCCCTTTATTTTAGATAATGAAAATATATCTATGTGGATGGATAAGGATAAAAAGTTTAAGGATATAAAAGAAAAACTTGTACCTGCCTGGAGAGAACTGCAAGCTCATCCTGTATCCAGACTTTTAACTTCCAGAACAAAAGAAACTAATGTTCCGGAAGTTCAGAGAAGGTTAGGCATACCCAGCCTGTTCTGATATAATCCCTCTATGAACACTCTTAAAGATAAACTTGATGCACTGGCTTCGGACATGGCATTTACAGATAATGTAACCAGGTGGGAGAAGATAGCTCCAAAAGATGGAATCTATCAGGATATCCCAGGGGAAGTATTTCCTGTAATTAAAGATACTCTCATCGCAAGGGGAATAACACAACTTTATTCTCATCAGGCGGAAAGTTTTTATAGTGTTGCTTCAGGAGAGAATATTGTTGTTGTAACCCCTACCGCCAGCGGTAAATCTCTTTGTTATAATCTTCCTGTTCTTCAAAAACTAATTGAAAATCCGGAAGAAAGAGCCTTGTATCTATTCCCTACAAAAGCACTAAGCCAGGACCAGCAGTCGGAGTTAAATGAAATAATTCTGGCAGGAGAAATCCCCATTAAGGTTTCTACATATGACGGAGATACTCCTGCTTCTGTCCGGGTATCTGCAAGGGATTCCGGGAGAATTGTAATAAGTAATCCGGATATGCTCCATTCCGGGATACTTCCCAACCATCCAAAATGGATAAAGTTCTTAAGTAATTTAAAATATGTTGTTATAGATGAGGTTCATATTTACAGGGGTATTTTTGGTTCCCATATGACCAATGTTATACGCCGTCTAAAAAGGATTGCAAATTTCTATGGTTCTGATCCTGTTTTTATATGTTGTTCAGCAACTATAAGTAATCCTCTTGAACTGGCCCGACAGATAGTTGAATCGGACTTAAAACTTATTGATCAGAGTGGGGCTCCTACAGGAGAGAAGCATATAGTTTTATATAATCCTCCACTTGTTGATCCTGTTCAGGGTATCAGAAGGGGGGTGGTTTTAGAGTCCAGTAAAATCGCTTCAAAATTTCTTGCTTGTAAAATTAAAACTATAATTTTTTCCCGTTCCAGAGTAAGAACTGAACTGATTGCATCCTATATAAACAAAAATTTAAGAAATCATTATAACGAAAATAAAAAAATAAGAGTAGAGGCTTATAGGGGCGGGTATCTTCCCAGGGAAAGAAGAGCTATAGAGAAAGGACTGCGTAATGGAGAAATACAGGGAGTTGTTTCCACAACTGCTCTGGAGCTTGGAATTGACATTGGAGGGCTGGATTTAGCAGTTTTAGCCGGCTTTCCTGGTTCAATATCATCTGTCTGGCAGCAGGCTGGAAGGGCAGGGCGTAGAAATACTTTGTCTGCAGCAATAATAATTGCATCAGCCTCTTCTGTAGATCAGTATCTTGTAAAAAATCCTGACTATTTTTTTGAACGCAGCCCGGAATCTGCCTGGATAAATCCTGATAATATATTCATACTTCTGGATCACCTTAAATGTGCAGTTTTTGAACTTCCTTTTCAGGAGGAGGATGAGTTTTCAGGGTCTGTTGCCGATTTTATGACGTATCTTGAGGAAGAGGGGGTCGTCCGTTTATCCGGAGGAAGCTGGTACTGGGCAGACCGCTCTTATCCTGCAGAACAGGTTGGGCTCAGGTCTGCATCGCCAGAAAACATCGTAATAATAAATACCAGTAAAGGGAAAAACGAGGTTATTGGGGAAATGGATCTTCCTTCTGCAAAGGAGCTTCTTTTTCAGAATGCTGTATATCTCCATCGTGGAGATCAGTATCTCTCTAAAAATCTCGATATAGAAAACAAATGTTGTTATGTAGAGGAAGCAGATCTTAACTATTATACAGACTCAATAGTAAAGACAGATATTAAACTGCTTCAAAATGATGCTGAAGCTTATGAATATGCATGCAGGACAATAATTGGTGATGTCCTTGTAAGAAGTCAGGTTACAAAGTATAAAAAACTCAAATTTGCTACCCATGAAAATATCGGCTATGGTGATATCTATCTTCCTGAAGAGGAGATGCATACCAGATCTGCAGTTCTTGTTTTAGAAGAAAATAGTGCAGCCGGAAATGCTTTTTCTTTAATTGATTATGCTTTGAAAGAAGAAGTAATCAGTCGTGCAGGTACGGTTCTAAAGAATGTGGCACCTGTTTTTCTTATGTGTGATAGTCATGATCTTTCTGTTGCAGAGAGGCTTAAGGACGCATATACGGGCGAGCCTTCTCTCTATTTTTATGATTCATGTCCCGGAGGATCCGGATTGGCTGAGGGCTTTCTCAAAAAGTTCCCTTTGATTTTGCAGGCAGCAAATGATCTCGTTAATTCCTGTAATTGTGAAGCGGGGTGTCCTTCCTGTATTGGTCCTGTAAGTGAAAAAGGCCACGAAGATCTTAAGACTGAAGTATCAAACTTTATAAATACCTGGCAAAAATCTTTAAAGGATATTACAGGAGATTCTATCTGATATGTCTTCCAAAGGTTCTTTGGCTGGTCGTTTAGGTAGAATAAGGACTTCCAGAGATAATAAAAAAGTTTTCAAACCTCAAAAAGAACCTATAACTTTATTAAAATCTCCCTGGAAGCAGGTGAACCCCTTTGTATCCATGAGTCATAAAATATTTACTTCTCCCTTTTCCTCTAATGCTGCCAAAGAAAATATTCCTTTTCTATTTCCCGAAATGGAAAATAATCATATAGAGAATCTCCTTTTTTATGATCTTGAAACTACAGGACTATCCGGGGGAGCTGGAACCGTAGCCTTTCTTGCCGGATTTGGATGGATAGATAAGAACAAACTGATTATTAATCAGTATTTTCTTCATGATTTTCCCGGAGAGACTGACTTTCTTTTGCTGATAGCTGAGCATTTAGTTCCTGGAAAAATTCTTGTTTCCTATAATGGAAAAAGCTTTGATCACCCTCTTCTTAGAACCAGGTTTCTTATGAAAGGATTAAAACTTCCTGTTATATCTGAAATTGATCTTCTTCATACTTCCAGAAGATTGTGGAAAAAAAGACTTCCCTCATGTCGTCTTGGAGTAATTGAAGAAAGAATCCTGGATATTCACCGGGTAAATGATATTCCGGGAATAGAAGTACCGGATATATATTTTAATTTTTTAAAAACTAATAAATCAGAACCCCTTGAGGGAGTCTTTAAGCACCATTTGCAGGATATTAAATCTCTGGCCTTTCTTTTTTCCTATATTGAGGGACTCTGGAATAAACCAGATAATATTTACAATAATGATAAAACATCTTTTGGGAAATTGATGCTTTTTCGGAACAGGGTTGAAGGAATAGAACTTCTTAGAGAGAGTTGGTTAAATAAGGATTCTGAAGCCGGTAAAATACTAAGTCTTTATTATAAACGTAAGGGTGATTATGCAATAGCAGCAGATATCTGGAAAGAAATGTGGCAGAACAGGGAAGATAACTTTCAGGGGATCGAGCTGGCAAAGTACTATGAGCATAAAATTAAAGATATTGAGTCTGCATTGATTATTGTAAAGCTAATATTGCAAAAAGGGAGTACTGGAAAAATAAGGGAAGAACTGGAACACAGAATTAAGCGGCTGGAAAGAAAATGTAATTCAGGCTGACAAATATCTGCACCTTGATTCTTTAATCATGGTTCAAACACTTTTTATACAATAACTCATACTCCTTTGCATATTTCTCCCACTTAAATTCTTTTGCCATGCCTCTCTGTCTTATCTCATCTATACTTTCTTTACTATTTTTCCAGAGATGAAGTACAGTGTTCACAGTGTTTACAATAGATTCAGAACTCATTTCAGGAATATGAAATCCTGTACTGGCTTCTTTATCTGTAAAATAATCAATAACTGTGTCCTTTAGTCCTCCTGTAGCTCTGACAATTGGGATTGAACCATATTTAAGGGAATATACCTGGTTTAGTCCGCATGGCTCATATTTACTGGGCATTAAAAAGAAATCACTTCCAGCCTCTATTAAATGGGCAAGAGTATTATCAAATTCCAAATAAACTTTAAGATTTGGAAGTTCCTTACCCAGCTTCCTTAAATCATCTTCTATCCATTTCTCACCTGTACCAAGAATAACAAGCTGTACATCTTTGTTTTCACAAATTTGTTTAATAGCTTCTGATTTATCTCCATTAGTAGTACATAGTTCTCCAAATCCTTTTTGACTGACAAGTCTTCCTACCATCCCTATTAGTGCTGTATTCTTATCTATTGGAAGTCCTGCTTTTTTCTGGAGTTTTTCTTTTAATTTCCATTTATTATTTAGTTTTTTTGCAGAAAAATTCAGTTCCAGCAGTTTATCCTGTTCAGGATCCCACTCTGTATAATCCACACCATTTAAAATTCCGCAAAATGCATCTTTTTTACTTACAAGCAGTTCTTCAAGGCCATGCCCTAACCCTTTTATTTTAATCTCTTCTGCATAACTGGGGCTTACTGTTGTAACAGCTTTACTATTCTCTATACCTGCTCTCAGAAAATTAATCTCATCAATATAGTGTGCTTTGTCTTTGCTTACAGCATTCCATGGAAGACCAGTGGAATGGAGATCATGCTTTGAAAAATTTCCCTGATATCCTGTATTATGAATTGTAAATACTGATTCAGTATTTAAAAAGTTTCCATTATTTTTATTTTCTTTGAGATAGGATGATACCAGACCGGCAGGCCAGTCATGTGAGTGTATGATATCAGGTGTCCAGTTCAGTTTTTCAGATAGAGCAAATGCTGAAGAGGAGAGGAGTGAAAAACGATAGTGATTATTCCTGTATGCATGACTGCCATGTTCTCCATAAATACCTGTTCTTTCTGTAAATAAGGGATGTTCTGCGAAATATACTTTGACTTTGCTGTCTGGTAGTATCATTTGAGTTATTTGAAGAGTTTCCTCTTTAAAACCCATTACAACCCTTAGATCATCAATAATTGTTTCAGATTTCTTTAAATCAAGAAAAGAATATCCTGGAATCAGGATTCTTACATCATTACCGGAAGCATTTAACTGACGGGAAAGAGCAGCAACTACGTCTGCAAGGCCCCCTGATTTAGCATAGGGAACACATTCGCTGGATACCATTAGTATTTTCATATTATAATTAGATCAAAAAGAATCAGCTGCGTCAAGGTTTTAATTCACTTCATCTCTTACTTCACCTCCGTCCCTGTTAGCCTTCATTACTCTTAATCTTCAATTCTTATTTCTTCAAAAAATATATCTGCAGGTATTATAATTTGTTCCCCAAGAGCTGTTTTCCGCATTATTTTTTCAATTTTTGGACCAACTCTAAATATTTTAGATACCAATTCTTTTGCATAAATACTATCTCCTGATTTAACTGCCTCAATCATCAGCTTTATAGATTTCTCTTCCAGAGATAATAAATCCTGTTCACGTCCTTCATCCTCGGTAATATTTCGCATTTGCCTTAAAAGCTGTTGGATATGACCCATTAATCCTAAAACCTTGTTATTTGTTGACAGAAATATAATTTCCATAAACTTGAGAATAATTTCCTGCTGCCGGGATATATCATCAATACCTGTTTGAATAAATTCTATGTAGACCTGTCCTCTTTTTTCAATTTCGATCTTTTGCTCTTCTGTACAATTTGCAGCTGCAAAAGCAAATACTTCAGGCATAAGGATTTGCTCATATTCCTGCATTTCCCAGGAATTTGCTCCTGCACGCCGAAGGATAGTAGAAATAGCTTCTAAAAAATAACTGTCCATTTCTTTTGTAACATACATCCCCTTCCCATGTCGAATTTCAATCAATCCCCATGCCATTAAAATACGGGCAGCATCCCTTATAACAGCCTTGCTTACATTGAACTGCTGTGCAAGTACGGGTTCTGTAGATATAGCCTCACCAGATTTAAGTTCTCCCTTTATTATGGCCTCTTTTATGGTTTTTGCTACTTTTTCAGCGAGGGTTTCTTTTTTATCTATTGCATTAAAGTCCAT
>DAOWEB010000157.1 GCA_030638735.1 Spirochaetaceae bacterium | reverse complement strand
GAATCCTTTTGGGATCCATGACCGGTGTTCTAATAAGCTTAACTCAAAGAATCATAGTTAGTGACAGTCAGGTTGAGTCGTTAATTGAAAAAGTGATCAATATGGATCTTACTATAAATAACTATGAGTTATACTTAAATAAGCTCAAAGAAATATTTATCATATTAGTAAATATTAGAAATTCTGTGCAAAATGATCGTAAAGCAAATTTGGTGCAAAATCTTTGTATCTACATAGACAACAACTATACAAACCCGTTTCTATCCTCTGATCTTGCCGGCGGTGAATTGGGGATATCCGGCAACTATGTCTTTAAGTTGTTTAAAGAATATTATGGAACGAGTTTTCATCAGTATTTAGAGCAAATTCGTATGGACTGTGCCAAACAGCATCTTGAAGAAGAAAAAAATAAAACAATAAAAGAAATTGCCTTTGAATCAGGTTATGCATCCATGAACACTTTTTACAAAGCATTTAAGAAAAACTTCGGAGTAAGCGCAGGGGATTATCGTAAATCATTAACATGAATTAAAAAAGTATTATATTATTAAGACTTCTTAATTATTTATCAAGAACTTCCGTTTTTTTTGCTCAGGATAAACCTCATATTCTCAATCTTTTAAGCTGCTCTGCAACTGTTTTTGTCTTCTCCAGAGATACATGTCTCATATCCAGTCATTCGGAACCAGCTTAACAAAAACATCATATTTTTTCCCATCTTCACAGGGCAGTACCGATCCATGGAAAGGTTCTCCATTAATTTGTATCTCTTTTATCCTGTTACAGGGACCTTCTTCTTCCTGGGTAAAATGAATGTTGTAGCTTGCATTCCTGAAATTACGGGATATGGAACACTTGTTCCAGTGGGGAGGAAGGCAGGGATCAAGCTCGATTCCTTCCCAGGTACTTTTTAAACCAAAAATATCATTAACCATAACCGAAAACAGCCATCCTGCCGAACCTGTCGTCCAGGAACCTCCGTATTCCCGATAACGATAGCCTCCAGCAGGACCCCAGTAGGAGTTTGGCAGTGAAAAGGGAGAGCCCATTATTGGTTTTCTAACTTCCGAGAAAGGCAGAATCTTATTCAGGCCTTCCCATGCTTCACTATTTTGTTTTAAGACACAATTTGCCTTGATAAAAAAGACACTTGCATGGACATAAATTCCACCATTTACATTGCTTCCGGGGCGGACTGCACTAATATATCCCAAATTGGATTGAAAAGAAGTGTAAGACGGGGTCATTGTTTTTATTCCAATATCAGTGTCCAGATGTTTTACAGCAGAAACCATGGCCAGACGCTGTCTATCAGAAATGCCAGTACCGGAGAGGACAGACCAGGATTGGGGATTAAGGAAAATACTACCCTCATTATTTTCTTCACTACCAATTGGGTCACCTTTATCCGTGTACCCTCTAAGATACCAATTCCTGTCCCATCCATAAGTTTCGATAGCATCTTCAAGAACCATATGCTGGTTTGTGACCAGCAATGCATCTTCCTCTCTGTTATAAATATCAGCAAGTTCAATAAACTGTTTTTGTGACCTTAACAGAGCCATGGAAAGCCAGACACTTTCACCTTTACCTCCGGGTCCTGCACCGTTTAACATATCATTCCAGTCACCGCTGCGAATAAGAGATAATCCATGGGGGCCTCTTTCCTTCCATAGATACTCCAATGAACGTTTTAAATGTTCATACACTGTTGCATCATCGCTATCCAGGAAGGGTATTGATATTGACAGGAAATCAGTATTACCATCTTCCATAACTATATTGTATACAGCATAGGTAATCCATACAGGAGAATCTGAATAATCCTGATCTATAATATCACCATCAATCCATGCCCGCGGGGCAAAACCTGACTTGTACTGATGCTTTAAAACATCCAGAAGTCTTTCTTCTGCCTGTTTTTGTTGTAATAATGCCAAATTTGCCGTATCCTGGCACAGGTCACGAAACCCGTTGTAATAAACACGAGCCCAAATACTGTTAAATTGAAGTTGATGTTTCAACCAGCTGTTATAAAAACTATCATAGTATAATTCTGGAGTGTCTATTGAAATCCCACTGTTATCATTATCAACTTTTCTTTTAATAGAAGAAAGTTCTTCAGCAATTGCTCCTGTTTGAAAATATTTTTTTCGTAATGTTTCAATATCTTCACTATTATTAAATACACCTGCAATGAGATTGATTTCGGATTCCTCTCCCCTATCAAGTTTAAGCACTGTCTCGATGGCAAAAATTATATCCTCCGATTCACAGCTGCTGTTTGTACACCCCATATTTATAGTTAAATTATCAGGAGAAAGCTTCGATCCATAGGGACCATAAAGAGCTGCCTGACGACAGTCATATTTAGTAAACTCTCTATCCATTGTAAAGAAGCCCTGCTCTTTCTTTCCTGTAGTTAGATGATGATACCAGCTGCCGGTCCGTAATACTGCAGAACCGCAAAGAGCATTCCGCTCTGAATCAAACCATGCAGAAGTAGAGGTGTGATCCTGACGTTTCCCTATATCCGACTCAAAAGCGAATATTATCTTTTGATTCTTTTTACTGTTGGTTGTATTAGCTACCTTAATTGTCCATATCTCACAATTATCATTTTCAGGTATAAATACTCGCCATTCTGTTCTAATTCCATTTTTATGTGTTTTAACAATGGAGTATCCCTGACCATGAATGCATTCATAGTCATCATATTTTTCATGGGCAGGTATCCCGTTAGCAGACCATAAACTCTTTTTATCCTCATCAACAAGCCAGATCATCCGACTTGTTATTAAATTTATCCTTGTATTATTTATTCCCCGGCACAAAGCACTTCCCTGCCCGTTTTGTGCAAAGGAACTTAGAAAATTTTTATTCCACAAATAGTTAACCCATGGCTTCGGGGTAATTGAAGTGTTTATGGAAAAATCTTTTCCTTCATTTATAAAGCATCCGTATTCTAAATCCATAATAAATTCCTTCCCTCATTTCTTTTGAACAGTAACTTCCAGTATTGTATGAATAGTAATTCCAGGTACCATGAGATTCACTGCACCGTCAGACCTTTTCAAAGGTAATAATTTTTCTTCAGGGTAAACTATCCGAACTTTATCCACTAAAAAGTCCGCTTCTGATATTCTGAGCCATCCACCTTTAATGGGAACAACATCACCTTCCGCTTTTTCTGCAAGAGAAGAAACCAGATGAATAATAATTTCCCTTTTGCGATAGTAGCTGACAATTCCTATTAAATGAGGACTATCTGTAGCAAGATGGATAACCGGATTGGGTAAACACTTTTCCAGCAATCCATGAAAAAGTCCGCTTACCCAGGGAAAATCTTCATTTGCAAGCTTAAACAGATCAAAAGCACTGTAATAGACATAGCCCATTTTATACCTGTTTAAAACTATGGCAGGTTTTTTTGTTTCTTTAGAAGGTGGTGGTGACCACCAGTTTACCCAGATTTCGGAAGATACAGGTGCCGCTGGATCGATGAAATATGCCAAAGATGCGGCTTCTTCTTTTTCTATCAAGTAGCGTACTTCATTGACAGGTGGAGATGTATTCGGAATATATTTTGTAAGAGGAGGACTTTGTATTTTCAAATACCCGCTCCAATCATTATTGCTGTATCTTGAATCTTTTCCAATAAAATTTACTCCTGCAATATCGCGTAATAACCATTCATCAAGTTTGTTTCCCTGTTTATCATACATCCCGGTTTCTCCTGAAGTTATAAGGATACCGCCTTTTACAGTAAAATCTTTTAGTGTTTTAAAGAGGGAAGTATTAATATGATAGACATCGGGAAGCAGCACTACCTTTATATTTTTCAGACTTTTCCGGTTTACATCCTGTTCCGGCAGTACTTTCCACCCATATTTTGAATAATCACACAACTTCATTGCTCCCAGCAGGGCAGTACGATGAGAACTTCCTGCTTTTACCCGGGCAATGGCATTGGGAATGATTGAAGAAGAAACATTTATTCCGGTACTTAAATCACTCTGAATAATTGCGATATCAGCCAGAACCTGACGATCCATCAACAAATTCTCATAACATTCAACTTCCCGATAGGCTGTTCCGATTCTTCCGGATTCTTCGTGTTCCAGGGTTCCATCAGGAAACTGGGAACCGCTGTACATAAATACTCTGCAGCCCTGAGCCGCTATCTGGGAAGCTGCAAGAATATAACGGCTTACCGGTTTGAAGTTATATACATCAGAAACATTCCCAGGTCCAAGCTGAGGATACTGCATGTGTGCTGTATCTCTGGCATAAGCTGCAGAGAGCCAGTTTCCTGCCCATGGTTCGGTAAACTGGTAATCCAGCATATCTCTTATCTCTTTAGGATAGAGTGCCGCAAAGTTAATGGTTACTTTAATATCCGGGTCTATTCCTTTTGCAAGCTCCACTATTTCTTCCAGCATATCTTTTGAACTTTTGTTAAGAAAATTAGAAACATCGGTAAAAGCCTTACTTAAACCCTGCTCATCTTCCGGAAGTGCATACCCGTATTTATCTTTAAATTTATTACGGCAAACAGAACAGTAACAGAGAGATTTTCCGAAAATATCAAGAAACAGACTATCCGGTTTGTATCCGGTAACAATTTCAAAAATCTGTTCAAGAACATAATCACGATACCCCGTTTCATAACAAGGCATATGCCAGCTTGCCTTTGAATATGAACAACGAAGTGCTTCTCCATTTGCTTTCTGAATTCTCCACTCCGGATGACTCGTGGGAGCATAATTGTCATATTCCATACAATAATAGGCATTAAACTCAATATTGTTTTTTTTAAGAACAGGTCTTATTTTTTCTACCCAGTCCTCTTTCAGACCAGGATGTCTTTTACCAATCTTTGTATCATAGTAGGTATATCCCCAGTGATCTTTGCAGTAAACCATTAGGTTGTTGATGTTTGCTTCTTTATAAAATTTTTCATACTCATGAATATCTATTTTATCCAGAGTAACTATTGGTGGTGCCGGTGAATGGTGATCGATTAAATAGCCCCTGTAGGTTTTTCTGAACATCTCTGACATATAATTTCTCCTATTAATTCTATTAAAGTGGAATTGCCCTGAGGTAATTTGTTTATCCAAATAGAAGGATAATTTATGCTGGTCTGTTTGTAAAGAAACACTATTCCCTGCAGGGTACCAAAATTAAGAATAGATCTCTTTCAGATGAATATCTTAATTATTGTACCAATAGGTTCTAAAAGTAACCGTCTTATCTGAAGATATGTCCCTCATTATTTTAAGTGGTTCTTTACAGAATATGCATTCTGCTCTTACCATGAATTAACAGATTCAAATGATTATAGCAACTTATGTATTTACCTGGAGGATTAAACAGACGTGTTTTACAATTATATGCAAAATTCAATAAGGAAGATAAAACGGCACTGGCAATTATATCTCATAATACTTCTTCCTTTTATATACCTGGTGATATTTAAATATATACCAATGATTGGACTCCAGATCGCTTTTAAAGATTTTATGGCTTCCGGAGGAATATTTGGAAGTCCATGGGTGGGTTTTAAACATTTCAGATATTTCTTTAAATCACCAATGTGTCTGGAGATGATTGCGAATACAGCAGGAATCAGTTTTTATTATTTAATAGCAGGATTTCCATTACCGATTATCCTTGCCCTCTCATTAAACGAAGTAGGAAGTAAAGGATTTAAAAAAACAGTCCAGATGGTAACTTATGCACCCTATTTTATTTCACTCATTGTTATTGTTTCAATACTGATGAAATTATTTGACCCCTCTGCAGGGGTAGTTAATAATCTGATTGTCGCTTTTGGAGGAGAAAAGATCCATTTTTTTGCAGAACCCAGATTCTTTAAGACCTTATATGTCTGGTCTGCAATATGGCAGTATACTGGATATTCTTCAATTATTTATCTGGCTGTATTATCCGGCATCAACCCGGAACTGCACGAAGCAGCCCTTGTCGATGGAGCAAATAAACTTCAGCGTATCCTCAATATTAATATTCCCGGAATTATGCCGACGGCTATAATCCTCCTTATTTTGAATGTAGGACAGATAATGAATGTTGGATTTGAAAAGGTGTTTCTAATGCAGAACCCTCTGAATATGCAGGCTTCTGAAGTTCTTACTACCTACGTGTACAGGGTTGGTCTGACAGGAGGACAGTTTAGTTTTGCCGCTGCTATTGGTTTTTTTAATTCTGTTATTAATTTAATCCTCCTTATAATTGTAAATGAGCTGGCAAAAAAACTGGGAGACACAAGTTTATGGTAAGTACAATATTCACTCCAAAAAAGAACCGCATGAAAGAGACCAAGAGTGATATTATTTTTAATATTGTAAATAACTCTATTTTAACTTTTGTTTTAATTATCGTAATTTATCCTCTAGTATATATTGTAAGTTCTTCCCTTAGTTCTCCCCAGGCGGTAATATCCGGAAAAGTATGGCTTTTCCCTGTACAGCCATCATTGGCCGGATACTATGCTGTATTAAAGTACAGTTCAGTTTGGGTTGGGTATGGTAATTCTTTGTTCTATGCCTTTTTTGGAACTTGTGTAAACATTATCCTTACGATTCTGGCAGCTTATCCCCTTTCAAGGAAAGATTTTTTAGGTAGAAACTTTTTTATGATGCTGTTCACTTTTACCATGCTCTTTAGCGGGGGTCTTATTCCCTTATATATAACAGTGAAGAATTTAGGATTGATTAATACCAGATGGGCTATGATTCTACCCCAGGCTCTTCAGGTGTGGTATGTCATCCTGGCTCGCACATATTTCCAAACGAGTATTCCTAATGAACTAAACGAAGCGGCAGAACTTGACGGCTGCAGTGATATTAATTTTCTGATTAAAGTAGTTATTCCTCTATCTGCACCTATAATTGCTGTACTGGTTCTTTTTTATGCCGTATTCCACTGGAATGCTTATTTTGATGCATTTATCTTTTTAAAATCAACCAAATTATATCCCCTGCAGATATTTTTAAGAAATATCCTGATCCAAAGTGAAGTAAATCCAAAGATGATGGCAAATATTGCTGTTGATGCTCAAATGCAGGGAATGAGAGATCTAATTAAATTTGCTTTAATTGTAGTGGCAAGTGGTCCTGTTTTAATTATTTACCCATTTGTCCAGAAATATTTTACTAAAGGAATAATGGTAGGATCTTTGAAGGGTTAATAACCATAGAAGATCCATCATAAAATATTTAGGAGAAAGAGATGAAAAAACAACTTTTTATTGTAGTTGTAGTAATGCTTCTAATCTGTTCCCTGGCTTTTGCCGGAGGAAAGAAGGAAGCTGAAATTACAGGTCCTGTTCCGGGATCAGAAGGAGTTCCAGGAACCTTTCCTATTGTAGAGGATACAATTGAACTGACAGTTTTTGCTCTCCAGGATATCAATATTGAGGATATGGAGACAAATCTGTTTACCAAAGAGTATGAGGAAAAAACAAATATTCATATTAATTGGGAAATGGTTCCTAAACAAGGATTACAGGAAAAACGTAATCTGATTCTTGCCAGTGGAGATTATCCTGATATCTTGTTCGGAACCCAGTTAACTCTGGAAGAACAGATGCTCTATGGGTCACAGGGAGCTCTTATACCCCTGAATGATCTGATTGAAGAGTATGGGGTGGAAATAAAGAAGCTTTTCAATACAATCCCATGGTTCAAGAGTTCAATAACTGCCCCTGACGGGAATATCTATGCTCTGCCGCAAATTGATGAGTGCTTTCATTGCTATCGTGCTCAAAAAATGTGGATAAATAAGAAATGGCTTGATAAACTTGGTTTGGATATACCCACAACTACGGAAGAATTCAGAACTGTTTTAAGAGCTTTCAAAGAGCAGGACCCTAATGGAAATGGAAAGGCAGACGAAATACCATTAACCGGTGCAATCAAAATTTGGCATTCAGATGTACCTGACTTTCTAATGTGCGCTTTTATCTATACTGATGGTGATGATAATACTTTCAGGGTCTCAATAAATGATGGAAAAGTTGAATCTATTGCTGATAAAGATGCATTTAGAGATGGTCTTCGATATATTAACTCTCTCTATGAAGAGGGTTTAATAGATCCGGCAGCCTTTACACAAAATAGAGAGCAATTAACACAACTAGGAGAAAATCCTGAAGCACAGGTTATTGGTGCTGCAACATCCGGCTGGTTTGGTTATTTCTCAAGTTTTGAAGGGGATAGACATAAGGACTATGTAGCATTACCCCCACTCAAAGGTCCTAAAGGTGTTCAGTTGACAGGTTATTTCCCATTTGGATCCTATCCTGGAGAATTTTCCATTACTAAAGACAATAAATATCCCGAAGCAAGTATTCGCTGGGTTGACTGGTTCTTCTCTGAAGAAGGAAGCAGAAGAATGGGAGATGGTCGTGAAGGAATTGAATGGGAAGTACCTGAAGAAGGTGTAATGGGAATTAATGGTGAGCAGGCAAGGTTTAGAAGACTTGTATCATTTGGTGAAATTCAGAATGTGCACTGGTCAAGCCTTGGAACACAGGGGAAAACTACAGATTACCGACTTTCAGAGGTTCGTAGTGATACTCCTTACGAAGCAACAGGTCTTGAAACACGCCTGTATGACGAAACTCAAAAATATGTGGGATTTGAACCTAAAGAAATATATCCACCTCTATATATGACTACAGAAATGATCAATGAAATGGCCCAACTAAAAGGTTCGTTAATGGAATATATTAAATCTTCAATGTCAAGATTTATTGTAGGCAATTTGGATATTGAAAATGATTGGGATGATTATATTAAAGGTCTTGATGGGCTGGGTCTGACAAGGTATATTGAAATTTGCCAGGAAGCTTATGATTCCAGTGCATATAGTAAATAGTAAAATATAATTATTTTTTTTGATTGTATGGCTCAAATGGGTACCCCGTCGGTTTGCGGTGGGGTATTCTTTTTAAGTTAAATAATTACATAAGGAAATCTTTTTATTTTACACTTATTAGAATAGTATTATATAATACCATTATTTATCAGGTGATCTTCTATGAAAAAATTTGAGAAAATAAGAAAACAAAGAGTTGTAGTCCGATTCCTGCTCTCCTATATGCTTATTTTATTAATACCCTTGTTAATTGCCAGTTTTAGTTATAAAGGTATTGTAAGTATTCTTGAAGCTAATGCCATAGATGCCAATCAAACGGTTCTGGAACAAACAAAAGTTGT
>DAOWEB010000429.1 GCA_030638735.1 Spirochaetaceae bacterium | reverse complement strand
TAAGGTCTGCTCTTCAGGATAATCTTTACAAAAGACAACTAACATCTATATTTCTGGCTTCATTTTTTATTACACTTATCATCTCTCTGGGTTATGCAGTAGGGCTGACAAATAGGATTCTCGTTCCCTTCTATGAACTAAATTCCTGGATGTCAAACTATCTCGAAACAGGAACACTTGGAGAGTTGACAATAGAAAGAAGGGACGAGATAGGATTTATTACACGAACCTCCAGGACTATCGTTCAAAAGCTGATCTCTGAAGAAAATATCATCAGGAAACAGCTGGATGAAATTTCATTTCTTAATAAATACAATACAGAAATTATGACCAACCTGAAAGCAGGAGTACTGATGGTTGAACATAATGGATCTATTAGTTTTTATAATAATTATATTGAATCACTTCTTGATCTTAAAGAGTCGGATATCAGAGAAAAATCTATAGAAGATATTTTTACTGATTACTTTACACCGGAAAGTGAATGGCCGGACTATCCTTCTATTGATCTGACCAGAGATAAAGAATATCCGGTGCGCCTTAAATCAGGGAGACAGGAAGAGCTTAAGTTTATTGTCAAAGCTTCTCCTCTGCCTGAGTCTGCTGACAGTCAGAAAACTCTAATTGTATTAGAAGATATTACAGCCACTGAAAGATTATTGAACAGAATAATGGTAACCGAGAAAGTATCTTCAATGGGTCTTCTCTCTGCCGGAATGGCCCATGAAATAAATAACCCGCTTGGGTCTATACTTTCTCACATTGGCTACCTTAAAACTGTTGAAACAGATGATGAGAAAATCGATTCTATTAAATGGATTGAATCCGAGACCAGAAGAATCGGGGATATTGTCATGAAAGTGCTGACATTTTCCAGAGCCAGCGAAAATGTTAACGAAGTTTCAAATATTAATAACATTATAAATGAAGTTATTGATATAAGTAAATTCAGTATCAAAAACAGAATGATTGAAATAAAAAAGAAACTATATGAAAAAGAATCACTTCTTTCAACCATATCCAAAGACGAGTTCAAACAAATCTTCCTGAATTTATTTTTAAATGCTACCCAGGCAATCAGTGACAGTGGTGTAGTTGCAATTGAAACAAAAAAAGAAAGCAATTGCAATTTAATTATTATATCTGATTCCGGACATGGAATTAAAGCAGAAGATTTAAAAAATATATTTAATCCATTTTTCTCGACAAAGACTTTAAAAAATACGAGTGGATTAGGTCTCTCAATAACCTATAGTATTATTCAAAAAGCAGGTGGAGATATTGAGATTGCAAGTACCCCTGAAGAAGGAACAATTGTTAAAGTAAAATTACCGGTATTGGAACAAAAGGACAATTAAATATGAATGTGCTGATAATTGATGATGAAGCTGGACTGCGAAGAGGAATTATTAAAAGATTAGCTATCGAAGGGTACAACATGTTCGAAGCACCCAATACAAAAACTGCTCTGGGGATCATCAAAAATGAAAAAATTAATATTATTCTATTGGACCTGAGACTGGGAGAGGAAGATGGGTTTCAGTTCCTAAAACTTCTTAAAGCCAGCGAACCTGATATAAAAATAATAGTAATTACAGGCTATGGGACTATTAAGAGCTCTGTAGCATGTATAAAAGAGGGAGCATCCAACTATCTGACAAAGCCTGTTGATATGGATATTTTAATATCTACAATTAGTAGTGAAGCTGAAAAAGTTCAGCTTTTAGAGGAAAATATTAGTTTAAAACAAAGTTTAAAAGATCTTACAGGATCCGGTAATCTACTAAAACCGGTAAAATCACTACCTAGTCATATAGACACTGTTATAAATAAGGTAAAAAATTCCAATGTCAGTATCCTGATCAGTGGAGAAACAGGAACCGGCAAAGAAGTTACAGCCAGGAAGATTCATTTCTCCGGGGATTACAGCCAAAAACCATTCATAGGTCTAAACTGTTCGATATTTAATGACAATCTGATAGAAACCGAGTTATTTGGCCATGAAAAAGGTGCATTTACAGGTGCAAATGCGAGAAGATTGGGAAGATTTGAAATTGTCAGGGATGGAACTCTGTTTCTGGATGAAATTGGTGATATGCAGATGAATATGCAGATCAAACTGCTTAGGGTCCTGGAGGAAAAGGTTTTTGAGAGGGTTGGGGGTACACAGAAAATAAAAACTAACTGTCGTATAATAGCTGCTACACATAAGGATCTCAGGAAGGCAATAAAAGAACACACTTTCAGGGAAGATCTCTATTACAGATTAAATGTTGTGGAAATAAATCTCCCCTCCCTGGTAGAAAGAGTAGAAGAGATTCCTTTTCTCGTAAATCAGTTTATTGATGACGCTAATATCGAATATGGGAAAAATATAAGATCTATTGACAGTGAACTGCTGGGACAGCTTAAGGCATACAACTGGCCTGGAAATATACGTCAGCTTAAAAATGTTATAACAAATGCGGTGATACTTGCAGAAGCAGATACTATAACATCTCTTAATATCCCGGCATTTCAATCGTCCGGACAAAAGCAGAAATTGTCAGACTCGCTGGATCTTAAAATACTGATAGAAAAAGAGACTGGAGATATAGAAAAAAAAGTGATCGGCAAAGTGCTGCTGGAAGAAAAACGGAATATTACAAGTACTGCATTCAGACTTGGTATATCCCGAAAAACACTGTACAAAAAAATTGAGAGTTATAATTTATGAATAAACCAATAATTGCAGTTTTTATTGCTATCCTTCTTATTTTGTTTATTTTTCTCTTTTTAGTCTTAAATAATCCAGGGATTCTGTTAAAAAGCAGAATCAGTTCTGAGAATTATAACAATCCCAATAGTCTTGAAATACTCAACTGGTGGACAGCAGGAGGAGAAGCAGAAGCTCTTAATGAACTGTACAAATTATACAGGAAGGAGAATCCCGGAGTAGATATTGTTAATGCAACCATAGTTGGAGGAGCAGGAGTAAAGGCACATAGTGTGCTTCTAACCAGAATAAAAGGAAATAGTCCACCGGACTCATTTCAGATACATGCAGGTCCGGAACTTATAAATAAATGGGTAGAACCCGGACTTTTGGAACCATTAACTTTCCTGTACAAAGAAGATGGATGGATAAATCAGTTTCCAACAGATATCATTGAACGGGTTACTTATAAGGGAGAAATATATGCTGTACCCCTTAATATTCACAGAGGAAATTTAGTCTGGTTCAATTCAATTATTTTTCAAAGATTTAATATTCCTATTCCAAAAACATCAAAAGAATTTTTAAACACAATGGAAGTTCTGGCAGATAAAGGGATAACTCCTCTGGCATTAGGTGACAAAAATATCTGGCCTACTATAAGACTCCTGGAGAATATTTTAATTGCAAATCTTGGTAGTGAGAACTACAGCGGTCTATGGAATGGTACTACATCCTGGGATTCAAAGGAGATGGAAACTGTTCTTATAAATTTCCTTGAAATACTAAAATATACCAACTCAGACCACTCTGCTCTTACCTGGGATGAGGCTGTACAGTATGTAATTGATGGTAAATGCGCAATGATTAGTATCGGAGACTTTGCAGAAGGTTATTTTAGGGCAGAAGGACTCACATTGGAGGAAGATATCGGATGGTTTGTTTATCCGGGGTCACAGGGAGTATTTTCCATGTTCTCTGATACATTTGTTCTTCCAAAAAATGTAAAACACAGAGACAATGCAATCCTATGGCTTCAGCTCCTGGGTTCACAAAAGGGTCAGGATGTTTTTAATCCCATTAAGGGATCCATATCACCCCGTATGGACAGCGATATCCGTTATTATGATGTATACCTTAAATCTGCATACAAATCCTATTTCACGGATAAGATCGTTGGAAGTTTTGTTCATGGTGCTGCAATCAATGCTGAATGGGAGATGCAGATTACAGAGATAACCCGTAATCTGATGATAGATCAGGATATTCCAGGTGCTTTACAATTGCTCCAAACTACTGCAGATAAGCACTTGGGCATAGAAAAATGATATTTGTACCCAGGTTGCAATCCTCAAAGTGATCTTAGTTATTATAGTGTATCAGGAAATCCATTGAGACGAATCTGATTTAGTTCTTCAGTGCTATACAGGTCTGTTTCATATAAAGAGAAAAATTCATCAGAGGATTTTCTGCCAAAAATAATAGCATCATCAGTGTTTACACTTGCTTTAATCCCATTATCCAATAATATTCGCAAGGGATGGGTCTTGTAAGAGTCTACCTGGCAAAGCTGAATATTACTTGAAGGACAGATATTTAAACGTGTTTGCCTATCTGCCAGAAAAGTCATCACATCTTTGGAATTTGCTGCAGATATACCATGCTGGACCTCATCCAAATTAAGGATTTCAACACTTCTTTGGACAAAATCAGCATCCAGTAACTCCCCTGCATGGGCCTTCAATTTCATTCCTGCCTTTTTTGCAGCCTTATAGATATGTTTAAAATTTTCAGGTGGTCCCACTCTCTCATCTGCATAAAGATCCAATGCCTTAAAAAAACCTGATTCTATACAGGGGAAAATTGTCCTTTCTACATCCTTAATATTAAAAGTCCTCATTATACCAATTTCAGGCATTATAGTTATTCTGGACTTATAGGAATCTATTTGATCTCCAATAGTTTTTATCATCAGTTCAGTATTCATATCAAAAAAATCCAAAAATGTAGAATCATATACTGGTTCGATATAGCTGATACCGTCTGATATTGCAAGTTCATAAGTCTCTGCAAAAAGACTAAAAAGACGATCCCAGGTCTGTTTCTTTGTAGGGTTTTTATACGGATAGCTGAGAATTATTTCAATCTCATCCTGAAAAATTGTAAAATCAGGAAAATGATGTTTTCCCTCTTTTAAATCCAGGCCCGCTCTTTTAGTCCAGGATTGAAAATCACCTCCAAGGGCTACATGATTATGGACATCTGCTCTGGGTACTCTCTGCATTAAATCTCTATCACCTGTTTCCAGAGCTGTAATAAAATCGAGGCTTTTCTGATCTTTCAAATAAAACTCCTATACTGTTTATGCAGTTTAAATACTATGATGATCAGAGTCAATTGTTACCCTTTGGTAACAGTGTTACCCGGAGGTTACAAATTTATCAGGATAGATACTTTATATTCTGACCAAATCCAGAAAAAAGTATTCGAAAATACCTCTAATTTCTATTTACACAAATTTTCCATTAAAAAACTAAAGATGGCACAGATTATGCTTATAGAATAGTGTTCATAAAAAATAAATGGAGGAAAAGATGAAAAAATCTTTAGTGATTATGCTGGTACTTGTTTTAGTCACAAGTTTCAGTCTCTATGCTGGTGGTAAAACCGAAGAAACAGCAATGGAAGTTGACAATAGTGTAGAAGTATTACACTGGTGGACATCAGGTGGTGAGGCCGCGGCTCTTAACGTACTGAAAGAGGATCTTGAAGCTAAAGGAATTGAATGGATCGATTCACCTCTTGCCGGAGGCGGTGGTGAACAGGCAATGACAGTTCTACGGACACGTGCAACTGCCGGTGACGCTCCTGCAGCAGCACAGATGCTTGGTTTTGATATCATAGATTGGGCAGAACTTGGATTTCTTGCCGACCTTAATGATGTAGCTGCAAAAGAAGGCTGGGATGATGTAATTCCGGAGGCTCTTAAGAAATTCTCAAAATACAATGGAGTATGGATTGCAGCTCCTGTTAATATTCACTCAACAAACTGGGTATGGGCAAACAAGAAAATTTGTGACGAACTCGGGATTGCTACTCCTATAAAAACATGGGATGACTACATTGCTGCTCTTGATAAAGTAAAGGCTTCCGGCAGAATCGCTCTGGCTCATGGTGGTCAGGCATGGCAGGACGCAACAATATTTGATGGTGTTGTTATTGCAGCTGGTGGACCGGATTTCTACAAAGCTTCTATGATTGATCTTGATCCTGAAGCATTAGGTTCAGCTACTATGCTTAAAGCATTTGAGATGATGACCCAGCTTCGTGGTTATCTTGATCCAAACTTCAGTGGTCGTGACTGGAACCTTGCATCCGCAATGGTAATCGAAGGGCAGGCTGCTTTTCAGATGATGGGAGACTGGGCAAAGGGTGAATTTCTTAATGCCGGTCAGGTTCCCGGTACAGATTTTGTAGCATTCAGGACTCCTGGGACACAGGGAACAGTTACTTTTAATGCTGACCAATTTGTAATGTTCAAGGTAGATGAATCAAAACGAGCAGCTCAGAATGCTCTGGCTAGTGCAATTCTTTCACCATCCTTCCAGGTAGCATTCAACACTGTTAAGGGTTCTGTCCCTGCAAGAACGGATGTCTCTGATGCTGAATTTACAATTATTGGTAAGGCCGGTATGAAGGAACTTGCTGAAGCTAACAAAAATGGAACACTTTTCGGCTCCATGGCCCATGGTCATGCTGCTCCTGCTGCAGTTAAAAACGCAGTTATGGACGTCGTAACATCCCACTTTAACGGAATGTACGATGACGCTGAAGCAGTTGAAAAACTGGTTGATGCTGTCGCTAACGCACAGTAATAAGTATGGGTGAATTTAATTCATCCCCATTCTCTAAATATGGTATAATAGAAGATAAGTCCAAAGGGCTTGTCTTCTATCTATTTTTATCAAACTGGAGCAGAATTCATGTTAGCAATTAAAAGATGGCGAATAACGAAAGATGATCTGGTAGCGAGATCTGTTCTTTTTCCTACTGTAGTATTAACGATGGTTTTTGTTTATGCATTTATCATTTTTACAATCTACATATCCTTCACCAATTCAAAACTCATGCCCTCTTTCGGCTGGGTAGGTCTTCAGAATTATATAAAACTTTTTAAACTTGATCACTGGCATATTGCTCTTAAAAATATGCTGATATTCAGTGTTCTCTATATCGGCTTAAGCACTATTTTCGGACTCTTAATGGCCATACTTATAGATTTAAACAAATTTTCAGAAACCTTTTTTCGTCCTATATATCTCTATCCAATGGCTATTTCATTTATAGTAACAGGAACTGCCTGGAAGTGGTTTCTTGATCCTGGTATTGGAATTGAGAGGATCATGCACCAATGGGGTTTTACATCTTTCCATTTTACATGGATAAAGGATTCTGAGTTTGCCATATATACAATTGTCATGGCAGCGATCTGGCAGGTATCGGGCTATATTATGGTTATCTTCCTGGCAGGGTTAAGGGCAATTCCCCACGAAACCATTGAATCTGCTGTGGTAGACGGTGCATCAGTTTTTACTCTTTATACCAAAATTGTAATCCCCCAGTTAAGTGCCGCATTTTTATCAGTATTTGTAATATTGGGGCATATGGCAATTAAATCCTACGACCTGGTAGTAGCACTGACCAGCGGAGGCCCGGGAAGAGCTACTGAGCTTCCTTCGACCTTCATGTATTCCTACACATTCACCAGAAATCAGATGGGTATAGGAGCAGCATCAGCAGTATTTATGCTGGCAATTTTTGGGATAGTAATAATACCCTATCTTAGACACCAGATAAAGGCGGACATAGAATGACAATTAAAGAAACACTAAAACTGAACCGCACATTTGAATTTCTAATTATTGCTGTAATGCTTATTCTTGCAACATATTTTTTAATTCCCTTATATCTGATGGTTGTCAACTCTTTAAAACCATTATCAGAGATAAGGGGTGGAAATATGCTTGCCCTTCCAATAAAGGCATCTCTGGATCATTGGAAAACTGCATGGTCTTCAGCACAGATAGGAGTACAGCCCATAGGGCTACGACCATATTTTATTAACTCAATTAAAATGGTAATTCCATCTGTAATCATTTCTACTGTTATGGGATCATTCAGCGGGTTCGTACTTGCAAAGTGGAGATTTAAGGGTGATGAGATTCTATTTGGTTTGATTCTGTTTGGCTGTTTTATACCATTTCAGATTGTTCTTATTCCTACTGCAAAGGTACTGGGAACCCTTCATCTTGCAGGATCAGTCCAGGGATTAATACTTGTACATTCTGTATATGGATTAGGATTTACAACTCTGTTTTTCAGGAATGCATATAAGACCATACCCTCAGAGATGATACAGGCAGCTCAGATTGATGGAGCAACTTTTATGTATATTTTTAACAGGATTATTCTTCCCTTATCAACTCCTGTTTTTGTTGTATCAATAATCTGGCAGACTACCAACATATGGAATGACTTTCTGTTTGGCGCATCCTTTGGAGGCGCTGCATCTCAACCATTAACCGTCGCCCTGAATAACCTGGTAAGCTCATCTACAGGTGTAAAGGAATACAATGTTCATTTTGCAGGAGCATTATTAGCTGCCCTTCCAACACTTATAATCTACTTTGTATCCGGGAAATATTTTGTAAGGGGTCTTACTTCAGGATCTGTAAAGGGTTGACGAATGAAAACTAAATATGGTATTTAATCCAGGCGGCAGGAAGCTTTCTGCCGCTAAGTTTGATTAAAAGAAAGACAGCCTTATTTTTATTTATTCTGATTCCGGTATTATTATTTCCACCCCGGCCTTTTTAAATATTTTGAAATATTCCTTTGGTAAATTATTATCAGTAATTAGATAATTGATATCCTTAGCATCACAATATTTAGCAAGAGTTATTTGTCCAAATTTTGATGAATCTGTCAGAATAAAAGTCTGAGGACTTCTCTGAATAATTTCTGAATTAATTTCAGCCCTCATCATATCTCTTCCTGTAAATCCAGTTGTTTCTGAAAATCCGTCAACACCAATAAATGCCTTGCTGAAATTCAGAATATTCAGACATTCTCTGACAAGGGTGCCCACAAGGCATTCACTTTCCGGTTGATAAATGCCGCCAAGTAATATTACTCTGCCTTCAGCTTCTTTTCCAATTTGCCTGGCTATAAAGGCATTGGATGTAATAATTGTGGTTGTTTTTTTTTCTTTAACAACTTCTTTTGCAAACAAAGCATTTATAGAACCCGATTCAATATATATTGTTTCACCTTCGTCCACATATTTAACAGCTGCCTTAGCTATGATCAGTTTTTTCTCATAATTGACGCCCATTCGGTGTGATATATCATCTGTTTCATCAAAAACTGCACCTCCATGAACACGCCTGAGAAACCCCTTACTTTCCAATAGAGTTAGGTCCTGTCTGATAGTTGCCTGTGATACATCCAACTTTTCAGATAGTGTATTAACTGCAACTTTACGCCTGTCTGATAAAATATTTAATATTTTTTTGTGTCTGGTATTCATTTTTCTTCCAATACAAGTGCTGCTGCACCAAGTAAACCGGCATTATTACCAAGAGTAGAAATTTTGGAATCAACCTTATCATACATCATATTTTTAACCAGAGACAAAAATTTCTTTTCAATCAAATCCATATAGATATCTCCTATATTAATAAGTCCACCACCAAGAATAAATGCTTGGGGATTCAAAATTTGAAATAAATTGTATAAACCAATCCCGATAATATCAGCAGAATCCTGAAGAACTTTCTGACAAATTTCATCTCCTTTAATTATTCCCTCTTTTAATAAAAACCCATCCAGTTTATTTGCTGTGTTCATATCCAGATTAAGAGAGGATTTCATTCCTTCATTTAAATACTTTTTATATAGATCAGGAAAAAACAG
>DAOWEB010000348.1 GCA_030638735.1 Spirochaetaceae bacterium | reverse complement strand
ATATTAACACTGAAATATGCAGATATTCTTCAGAAGCAGGGACAGAATTCAAGAGCTCTGAATATGCTGAATTCCATTGAATCAATAAGTGGAGTATCTTTGCTTAGTATTAGAATACGTGCATCAATACTTGTAAACAATGGTGAGTATGAAAAAGCCCTTGATTTTCTTGGTAACTCCATGGAAAATTACCCGGAAGATCCTGAACTTCGTAATATTTATGGAAATATTTTACTATTAACTGGAAAGGAAGGGGAGGGACGAGAGTATTTGGAAAATAGTCTCTTGCTGAATCCAGATAGTTTAGAAAGTCTGCGTCTTTTAACATTGGAAGCAATTGCCTCTGAATCCTGGATCCGGGCAGCAGAGTTTATTGATGAAATAATTGAGAAAGATGATTCAGATGAATATTTAAGGTATGCAGTAGAGATCAATTATAATCTTAGCAATTATAAAAAGGCTATGGAATATAATTTAAGAATTATAAGTGGTGGTACACCATTACATATAGATTACTATAATAACGTTGATTTATTATTAGCTGATGGAAAAACAGCCAATGTTATTAATACTGTGAATAATTGGATAAAAAAGAGTAACAGTTCTATAGATAAAAGTTATTTTTACTATTTAAAGAGTCTTGCTTTAGATGATCTCTATGCAAAACTTGATGTCTTAAGACAGGCTTTATTTGAAAATTTACAAAATTTGGAAGCAATTATAGCTATTTCAGATACATATTATCAATTGAATGAAAAACGTAATTCTTATCGTTATCTTAAACAAGCATTAATTCTCGATCCTGATGATGAATCAATTAAAGAAAAATTAAGAAAACTGGAAAGGGAGCTTTAGGATGATTTGTCTGACTTTAATGGAAAGTTCTATAGAAGCCAATCTGGAAGTACTGGAGAATAACCGGCCTTATATAGATATGGTCGAATTAAGACTGGATATGCTGATCGACCCATTGATGATTCCTCCTGATACAGTAAAATTAAAATTTGGAATTCCTGCAATAATTTCATTTAGAAAAAAGGTTGATGGTGGAAAATATGAAGGAAATGAAGATCAAAGAAGATTAGTTTTATATACCTGGTCTAAGTATGGTTTTGACTTTGTTGATCTTGAACTGGGAACTTTTTTCCCGGAAATTGAAAAATCAGTCTTAGAGAGTGGTAAAAAAATAATTCGTTCCTACCATAACTTTGACATGGTCCCGGATAATCTGGAAGATATTATAAGGGAACTGTCATCCCGGCCAGGTGAAATAGCCAAGGTTGCTGTTTATCCATATACAAGTAAGGACGCGTTAAAACTTTTTGAAGTTTATGACAAAGTTAAAGATATTAAAGATAAAATAATATTGGGAATGGGAGAGTTTGGACTTCCTTCAAGAATTCTTTATAAGAAATTAGGTTCTATGCTCTCTTTCTGTTCAAGCCAGGAGAAATCTGGTGCTCCAGGGCATATTAGTCCTTTGGATATGAAAAATCTTTACAGAGTAGATAAAATAAACAGCCTAACTGCTGTTTATGGAATAATTGGCAATCCTGTAATGCATTCAAAATCTCCTCAGCTTCATAATACGGCGTATGAAAAAGCCAGGATAGATGCAGTATATATTCCCTTTATTGTAGATAATATAGATTGTTTTTTAAAACTTGCAAAGCTTCTTGTAATTGATGGTTTTTCGGTAACAGTTCCACATAAAGTGGATATTATGGATTACCTGGATGAAAAAAGTCCAGAACTGGACACAATTCTATCTTGTAATACTGTTGTCCTGAAAGGGGGATTATTAAAGGGGTTTAATACTGATTCTGCTGGATTTTTAAAACCCCTGCTTTCTTTGGTGGATGTATCTAAAATAAATAATTGTGCTGTTATTGGAGCCGGAGGAGCAGCCAGAGCTGTAATCAGTGCTCTGAAAAGTATAGGTAAGGATGTTTCAATTTTTAATCGTTCAGAATTGAGAGCAGTAAAACTTGCTGCAGAAACAGGTAGTAGATATTATCCTGTTACAAGGTTGGATCTTCTTGATGGTTATGATCTTATAGTTCAGACAACTACTGTGGGTATGGCTCCTAATGAGGCTGAAACCCCTGTTCAGGGATATAAATTTAGAAGGGGTCAGATTGCATACGATATCATCTATACACCTTTAAAAACAAAATTCCTTAAAGATGCAGAATCTGAAGGAGCTGTAATTATTGGCGGTATGGAAATGCTTACGACTCAGGGTAAAGAACAGTTTGAGATTTTTACAAATCGGCCGTTTCCATCGGAGGAGCAAAAAGAGAACTTTTAAGTCTTTTTACTTTACTCATTTTTCTTACAATAAGTTGGATTTTACCCTCTTCAGGTAGAGATATTGCGTTTAATAGAAGATCTTCCTTTGATTTATCAAGATCAACAGGTTTTACCAGATATGTACTTAGTTTTTCAATGGGGTTTCCAAAAGTAACTTCTAAAAGTTCACTTTTACTCTCAATTGCTCTTTCTATTAACCTTACCTTTCCAATATAGTCCATTCCTGAAGCTTCTGTTTTTTCTGTACGTATATTACCCTGTTGTATCTGGTCAGGGAATAATATAAGTTTTTTTGCAATTCTAATTTTAAAACCATTATGTTCATCTGAATTTAATTTTAAAGAATTAAGCTTTGTAATTAAATCATCATGAAATATGGACTTTTCTATTCCGGAAGAGGGAGTATTATCAGGTATTTTTATATCATCAGATAATTTTGAAGAATCCGTTTTGCGGAAAACTATTGTTTCTTCAATTCCTTTTGAGTTTTTCTGAATTCCCGGAACGCTGATACCGGCATTTTCAATAATTGCTTTCCATTCTTTAACAGAATTCGAATCCATCAAGTATATACCATCAGCCAGTTCTTTGATAATGTAAACATATAAATTTTGCAGATGCTGAATTATTATTCGTTTATCCGGGTTTACAGAAAGTATAATCCCTTCATATATCTTAACTCTGTTGTAGTCTTCTTCCCATGATTCTACAGATACAAGAATATTTTGTGGAATAGGTCTTGCACTCAGTTCTTCCAGAGTTTTAATAATACTGGAGGTATGCAGTTTACTGTCATGACCTCTTGTATATGATGCTCTGTTTAATTCAAAATCGGGATAGATATCAAATTTTTTTATTTCTGTAAGACAGGCAAACTTAATACCATCTTTAAGGCTGAGCCATGGTTTAACTGTAAGGTCAAAACTTGGCTGAACTATTAGCGGCGGTTCTGTAAATTCTTTTCTTGTTAATTGTTCTGTTAAGTGTGGATTTACAACAAATCTATTATTATCCGGTACAAGAAGTTTTAAAGAAATCAGTGAATCCAGAATTGAATCGGTATTTAAGTAATTTACTGAAGATTTCTTAATTATCAATAATAGTAGTTTCTTTAAACTTCCAATGTCGTAGCTTTTTCCAGAAGGAATAGCGTTTAGAAGCTTCTCAATAATTTCTGCCAGATTTATTATTATATGACCAGGAACAACCTTATCAACTATAGAAGCTGTGTACAGCATATAACGTTGTTTAATATTTAGTGCACTGAATTCCAGAAGGTTATCTTCTAAAATAATCATTTCATCAGGATTTTCCTTTAAAAGAGATAGACCTTTTAAGCTCTGGATCAGAAGGTTCAGGCGTGTTCCTGTTTTTTCTTTTGTAAGGAGAGTTGGAAATATTACATTAATCTCATCCAGTGCCTTCTTTTTGATAGTCCCGTCAAGTTTTAATATATCAGGGAATTTATAAATAAATGAGAAAAAGGCAGTTATAAGAGCATCTGTAAACCAAAGATCCGGAAATTTTATTTCAGAGCAGTCTATAGATGGAAACAGCAGGTTTGTATCCAGAACCTTGTTTCTAAACAAATCTTCAAAAACAGGACTTATTCTTATTCTTCCGCTTTCAGAATCCCTATAGACAAGAAGTCTTTCTTCCAGGTTTAAAAGAAGATGATGAATTGACATAAAAGAACGGTCAGGCCCTAAAAAATCATGAAGCTCGTGAATATCTGTTCCGGACAGGAAGTCAATGGATGTAAGAATTAAAGCATCCTCTTCATCAATCATACTCAGTATTCTGTTTTCAGTTTCCTCTCTAAGGAGAAAATCAGCAAGATCATCAATTAGTGAATGTTTATTAAATGGGGTTTTAAGCTTTCCCAGGTAGTTCCGCATTATAGCAAAGAACTCTTCGTCCGGCAGGGCCACCATTACTTTTTTCCAGTACTCAGTTGTATTCAGCATAACGGTCTATTATAAACTAAAAAAATAAAGCTCTGCAAGGAGCATAAATTCTTTAATATTGAAAGATTGATTTGCTGTAGTTACTTCCATCAAATCATTATCAATGTTAAAACTAATAAAGAGGAATTTAAGTAAGGAGTTCAGTATGAGTTATATAATTGCATTGGATCAGGGTACCACCAGCTCACGGGCTCTTTTAATTGATAAATCGGGAACTATTCTTGGATTAGCCCAGAAAGAATTTCCGCAAGTGTATCCTCAGGCAGGGTGGGTGGAACACGATCCTATGGATATCTGGAATGTACAGTTTGAAATGCTGCAGAAACTTACCAGTGAACAGAAAGTAAGCCCGGGAGATATAGCGGCCATTGGAATAACCAACCAAAGGGAGACAACTATTCTTTGGGATAAAAATACAGGAGAACCTGTTTATAATGCTATTGTCTGGCAGTGCCGGCGAACAGCTGATTACTGTAACAGCCTGAAAGAACGGGGACTGTCAGAGACTATTCATAAAAAAACAGGCCTTGTAGTGGATGCTTATTTTTCCGGTTCGAAGATTAAGTGGATATTGGATAATGTAGAGGGTGTCAGGGATAGAGCAGAGAAGGGAGATATTCTTTTTGGAACTGTAGATACCTGGTTAGTCTGGAAGCTGACTGGGGGCAAAGTTCATGTTACTGATTATACAAATGCCAGCAGAACAATGTTATTTAATATAAATACACTTGAGTGGGATACTGAACTTCTAAATGAGTTTGATATACCGGCAAATATTCTCCCAGAGGTCAAACCGTCAAGTTTTATTTATGGAAAAACAGAAAAAGAATTGCTGGGGATTGAAATTCCTATTGCAGGAATTGCCGGAGATCAGCAGGCAGCATTATTCGGCCAGATGTGTATGGACAAAGGATCCTTTAAGAATACCTACGGTACCGGATGTTTTATGCTTATGAACACAGGTGAAAAGCCGGCTTTTTCAGAGAATGGTCTTCTTACTACAATAGCTCTGGGGCTTGACAGTAAGGTTACATACGCTTTGGAAGGGAGTGTCTTTATGGCTGGTGCAGTAATCCAGTGGCTTCGTGACGACCTAAAAATTATTGAAAGTGCAGAAGAAACAGAAGCTATTGCTCTTTCTGTTCCTGACACCAGGGGCGTTAACTTTGTTTCTGCTTTTCAGGGTCTTGGAACCCCTTTTTGGGATATGGGTGCCAGGGCTGGTATTATAGGTCTTTCCAGGAGCGCCGGAAGGGCTCATATTGTAAGAGCTGCTCTTGAATCTATTGCCTTTAGAACTAAAGATATTGTTACTGTTATGGAAAAGGAATCTGGTGTTAAGCTTGTTAATATGAGAGTTGATGGAGGTGCCTGCAGGAATAATTTCCTTATGCAGTTCCAGAGTGATATTCTTAATAATAGTATTGTCAGGCCTGAAAATATAGAAACAACAGCAATGGGCGCAGCCTATTTAGCAGGCCTTGCTGTAGGGTTTTGGTCAGGACCCAGTGAGCTTCAGGACATCTGGAAGCAGGAGAGGGTTTTTATACCCCATATGGAAGGTTCAAAAAGAGATACTCTTTATGCTGGCTGGAAGAATGCTGTAGATCGTTGTCTTTCAAATACTTAATTTTATATACAGTAATACAGTCACCAATAATCTCAATATAATGATAATAAATTTCCTTAAAAGTTATTATATATACTATAGAACAAAAACGATCATATTAAGAACTATTAGTTCAAAAAACATTTGACTTCTGGTTAATATGAATATAGGATTAGCCTTTGGATAGATTTTAGGAGATATATGGGAACTAATATTATTCCTGCTGCAAGGCAGTCAATGATCGTTGAACTTATTAAAAGAGATGGTCTTGTTACTGTTGAATCCTTAAGTAAAAAACTTGATGTTTCGGTTATAACGATTAGAAGAGACCTTTCTGTTTTGGAGGAAACCGGAGTTCTTGAGAGAACACATGGTGGAGCTATTTTTACAAAACCTATAGAACGGGAATTTAACTATTCCGAAAAGGATAAATTTAATAAAGAGCAAAAAGAAAGGATTGGTGAGGAAGCAGCTGCTCTTGTTGAAGATGGAGATACAGTTTTTATTAACAGCGGTTCTACTACATATCAGGTTATACGTTTTCTGGAAGGAAAAAAAGATGTGCAGATTATAACCAATAATGCAGCCGCAGTTGCAGATTTTGGAGGAAGACCAGGGGTTGAACTCATTTTGACTGGAGGTATATTCAGGCATCAGTCAAATTGTCTTATTGGAGATTTTGCTATTAATACAGTAAATATGGTTGTTGCTTCAAAAATAATCATGGGTGTTGATGGAATGAGTTTTAAAGAAGGACTTACTTCTCCTGTTTATCAGGAAGCTGGAATTACAAAAGCAATGATTGACAGAACTCAGGGTCAGGTTATTTGTGTTGCTGATTCTTCAAAAATAGGTAGAGTAACTAATTTTGTTACTGCACCTTTATCAGTGGTTGATACTATTGTAACAGACTGGTTATTTGATGAGACAATAAGATCAAAGCTGGAAGATATGGGCATTAAAATTGTAAAATCAGACGAAGGTTTATAAATTGGGAATTCAGAATATAAGTTTAATTCCTGAAGATTTCTGCAGAAATCTGGAATATATATTTACAGATATTGATGATACCATTACTACCGATGGTATGATGCCTGCTTCAACCCTGGATGATATATGGAAGCTTTCACAAACAGGAATTAGAGTTGTACTTGTAACAGGAAGACCAGCAGGCTGGTGTGATTATTTTGCCCGGATGTGGCCTGTAACCGGTATAATAGGAGAAAACGGAGCCTTCTATTTTACCTATAACAGAACAATAAAAAAGATGAAACGGGTATATCTGCAAACTGATTCGGAGAGAAGTTCAGGGAAAGAAGGATTGGATAGGATTAGTCGAAGGGTTCTTTCCGAAGTATCCGGGGCTGGAATTTCGGCAGATCAGCCTTTTAGGATTGCAGATCTTGCTATAGATTTTTGTGAAGATGTTCCTCCATTAAATGATGAGTCTATTAATGAAATATGCAGAATTATTGAAGAGGAAGGTGCCATACACAAGGTTTCGAGTATTCATATTAACTGCTGGTTTGGAGATTACGATAAACTTACTTGTTTTGATCGCTTTCTTATGGATTTTACAGGCAGTCACCTGGATGCTATGCAGGAAAAGATTATATATATTGGAGATTCTCCCAATGATGAGCCTATGTTTGAGAAAATTAAATATAGTGCAGCAGTAAACAATATTATTAATTTTCTGGACAGGATGAAGTGCTACCCTGCATTTAAATCCTCCAGGGATTCGGGTGATGGGTTTAAGGAAATTATTGATACAATTCTCACAAAAAGAGGTTATTAATCCATGTTAGGACAAGGCATGCCTTGTCTCAACATAGTTTTAATATAAAAAAACATAAAGCGATAAAATAGGCGACACAAAGTGTCGGGAACCTGTTTTAGTCGCATAGGAGAGAAAAATGAAAAAATTACTACTTATTCTTGTAGTACTGCTTGTTGCAGCAGGTGCAGCTTTTGCTGCAGGACAGAAAGATGTTGACACAACAGAACCGGAATGTACAAGCAGAGGTCTGCTTGACGTAATGTACTGTGATGAAAATGGAGATCTTGTTGCAGATGCACCTAAAAATGAAGCAAACATCAAAGACCCTGATGTCCTCTTTTTTACCTATACACCACTGGAAGATCCAGCTGTATATGTAGATATGTTTCAGCCATTCCTGGACCATATTGCAAAAGTAACAGGCAAAGAAGTTCGTTACTACACAACCCAGTCCTATGCTGCTGAAATTGAAGCAATGAGATCCGGAAGACTGCATATTGCAGGTATCTCTACAGGACCTACCTGTTTTGCTGTAAACCTTGCCGGTTAT
>DAOWEB010000086.1 GCA_030638735.1 Spirochaetaceae bacterium | reverse complement strand
GTCATGCACTAAAATCGAGCGCACTCCTTAACACAGGTAATTTTACTGCAGGTTTTAACCTTTTAGCCTATAGCGGTATTCCTTTTACTCCGGATATTGTGGTAGATGAGGGATCCGGACCAGTTGTAATCCAGGGAGAATATAATTCAGCAATTGATTTTGTACCTGTATACGAATTTACAACAAATTTTTCATACCAGTGGTCTTTTAAACACTTCAATATGTCCCTGTTTTATAATAGTTCAAACTGGATTAATGGATTAAATTTTATTATGACAGGACTGGATCCTGATTTGGAAGATAATATTGGATCAAGTTCAGAAGATTTTAATTCAAGAAATTATGATTTTTCCTATACAGATACCGATTTCTACCTGTCTCTGCTAATGAGTGAAATTGGTTTAAGTTTTTCATATTGATTTTTAACAAGTTGGTCGCCTGCCTGGTCGTGCGCTTCGCTTACTGCTCGGCTATGCAACCTAAGGAGGTTTTATGAGTACAACAGTTTTTAGTCTTTTTAAATCAGGTGGTATATTTATGTGGCCACTTCTGGTTTTTTCTATAATAGCTATAACCCTGATACTTGAAAGAAGCATACAGATATTTTTATTTAGAAAAAAAATCAATTTATTATTGGAATATCTTGAAAGTGCAGGTAAAAAAGGGAAATCTTTCTTCTCCCTCAAAGGCATTGATCTGTTTGCCCAGAATAATGATGATTTTGACAGTCTTGTTACCCAGGAAACCCAGCTGCCCTTTGATAAAATGTTTCAAAATCTTGAATATCTTTCCGCAATAAGTGCAGTAGCACCACTATTAGGTTTTATTGGGACTGTTTCCGGAATGATTGCTTCCTTTCAATCTATTGCAAGTGTTAACAAGGTGGCAGTTAATCTGGTTGCAGGTGGTATATCGGAGGCTTTAATTACAACAGGTTTTGGTTTGATTATTGCTGTTATTTGTTTAACAGGAGAACATCTCTTCCGTTTTGTTCTTTCTTCTCTCGCCCATAAAACAGAAGAATCTGTAACTTTAATAGAACGAAAACGATTTTCGAATATCCCGGAAGTATAAAAAAATGGCAAAAATCAGGATTGGTAAATCAAGATCCGGAAGAGATTTTTCCGGTGCAATGACTGACATTTCCTTTCTTCTAATTATTTTTTTTCTTGTAACTACTGTGTTTATTTCCACCCAGGGTGTTCTTATAAAATTACCTGAGCTGGATACAGCTCCAAGACGATTACATCCTGACGAGATAATCTCTCTTGAGATTATTTCTGAAGGTAAATACAAAATTGGGGAGACCCTGGTAAACATCGAAGAGCTGGTACCATTAATATCAGGAAGAATTGCAGCACTTTCAGAGCCAATACTTATACTTGGAGTAAACGGAGAAATCAAATATCAGGAAGTTCTTACAATCCTTGAAATTGCCAAAGAAAACGGAGCTTCTTCATTTAGCATTCATTATCAGGAAAGTGACCCCCGGGGTCTCAAAATTGGAGATCAGGGCAAATGAAATTAAAAATAAAACACAAACCCTTTGGAGTTACATTACTTGCACTTCCGGATATAGCTTTTCTCCTGTTGATATTTTTAATTCTCACTGTAAGTGTAGATGATCAGGGAGAAATAGAATTACCTGATTTTAAATTCCTTCAGGAAACTGAATTCCTGGAAACTGTTGTATTAACACTTTCCAAATCCGGTATGTATCAACTGGAGGGACAGTATATTGAAAAAGATAAACTAAACTCAGTGTTAAACAGAATTCCCTACACAACGGTAATTCACCTTATGGCCGATAAAAACAGCCTCTACAGGGATGTGGACTCTACTTTGGAAGAACTGCAAAAAGCAGGTCTAAGGGATATTGTACTGATTATGGACGGAGATGGACCGGATATTGATGGATAAAAAGATATACCTGAATCTAAGTTTACTTTCAGTATCAATTGGACTGCATCTATTAGCTCTCTTTCTCTCTTTTCAACTAAAAGATCCTCTTGAACTTGAGGATGTAGTTCCTGCATTTCCTATGATATCTGCTGTCATTGTTGATACTCCAGCAGTAGTTTTCGAACCACCGCCTCCAGCCAGGGAAGAACCGGAAATTATTAAAGAAATTAATGAAGCTGTTACTCCTGATGAAGAAGCTGAAGAAGAAATTGAAGAACCTTTGGAAGAAACACCTCCTTTGATTAGTTCAGAAAATGAACCCACAAGTAATTCAGAGCCTTCCGTTCAGGCTCCGGAGACAAATTATATACCCTTCTATAGAGTTGAAAAGCGACCTGAGTTTATTCATAAAGCCAGTTTGGAATATCCGTCCCAGGCAAGAAGAATGAAAGTTGAAGGAACTGTTATCCTTGAAGCTGATATTGATTCAGAAGGAAAGCTGATACAGCTTAGAATAATAAAGGCTGCCGGATTCGGATTTGAAGAAGCTGCTGCAGAAATGCTGAAGGAATCATCTTTTACACCAGCAGTAATGGACGGTCGTCCTGTAGGGGTAAGAATGCGCTTTACAATTAAGTTCGAGATTTAAATAAGCTCCTCTTTTAACAGAGTTTTTAGTCCATTATGAAGTAGATAAAAATCAACTTTTATTTCTTCCATTTCAAATCCATTACCTGCACTTTTCCTCTGTATAATTTTTATAAGATCCTTTACTTCTGTCCGGTAATTCCTGCTCATAAATGGTTCCAGAGTCTCCATACTTCCGGAATACAAGACCACTGCATTGGCTAATACCTTTGCTGTTAATTTTGCTAGTAAATTCTGAACGTCCCTTGGGAAAGTGTCTTCCAATAAATTTAAAAACGGTTCTTTATCTATTATTTTGTCCAATTCCTCTCTTATTTTTTTATCTCCCTGGATCTTAAACTCATTATTAAGCAGAGTTGCAGCTTTATAGGAAAGTTCCAAATGATCATTTCTAAAGGAGTGATAAATATCCAGCAATGCATTTCGACCTGAGGAAATCATCTCATTATAAGATACGGATGTAGAACGGGACTGTTTCCAATCATCTTCCTGTGATTTGGGAAGGTATTTAAATAAACTATCTCTGTCAAAAAGAGGATCCTGAAAATAAAAAATCTTCTTTTTTTGAATATCTGTTTTGGAGTAAAAAAATAAGCTTTGTAATAGATCTCCCTTCCATCCTGTTCCGGAAAAAAAATTCTGTATTATTCTTCTTAGATCAATTTCATCAATTAAATTTAAAAATTCTGATAAATTTAAAGGAAGGAACAAGTTTTCTTTTATAAAAATATGAAGGAGAGATTGATTTATTATAATTACTTTTGCAATATCTGCAGAGATATTCACATCAGGTTCGACAAATCTTGCAGATAATAGCTTAATAATCCCTTCAGATAATCCAATTTCTACAGGAATTAGACTATTTTTATATTTAATCCCTCCGGAAAGCAGACACTCAACCTGAGTTGTTTCTGGCAAACTATCAGATCCTCCAATTTTTTGTATTTCAAAATATTTTCTCCACATAGAAAAGACTGCTTTTACAATAGATTGGATCATCCTGGAAAGATTAGCCCTGGATTCTATTTTTGAGGGTATAAAATAATTTACATTATATATATTGCCATCAATAGTAAGATTCAGAACAAAATTAACTCCATCCTCTTTTTTTTCAAACTCCGGCTTAAACAGAGCTGAATCAAATCCGGAAACCGCACTATGTTCTCCCATAAGGGTAATACGGGGAAGAAAAAATCGTCCAAACAGGAAACCTGCCTGATTCTCAATTATTTTTAATTTATTATCAAAATTTATTCGAGTATACACTTTCTGATCAGTCTCTTTTATACTATCAAGAGTTATTCCATACTCCATACAGTTTTTATTAAACATCAAAAATATTTTTT
>DAOWEB010000352.1 GCA_030638735.1 Spirochaetaceae bacterium | reverse complement strand
TGAAGAGCTTGGAATAGAATATCGAAGTGAACTTGCTGTTACAGGTATAAAAGGTGTAATGAATGAAGGGAGAAAAGGTCCGGTAGTAGCTATTATCGCTGAACTTGATGCTATTATTAACTACGATTACCCCTTTGCAGATAAGAAAACCGGTGCTGCCCATGTCTGTGGTCATTTTGCTCAGATTGCTCAATTAATAGGTGCTGCAATTGGATTAAAGAAGATTATGGATAAGCTTTCCGGACAGGTAGTACTGTTTGCAGTCCCGGCTGAAGAGTTTATTAATCTTGAATTCAGAGAGGACCTTAAAAAAGAGGGGCATATAAAGTATTATGGTGGGAAACAGGAACTTATACACCTTGGGGAGTTCGATGATATTGATATAGTTATTATGCAGCATGCACAATCAGAATATCCTGGGCGAAAAGCTTTAATAACAGACGGAAGCAATGGTTTTATTGGTAAGAGTGTCCGCTTTATCGGAAAGGAAGCACATGCCGGAAGTGCTCCATATAACGGTATTAATGCGCTGAATGCCTTTAATATAGCCCTGTCAGCGATTAATGCACAGAGAGAAACCTTTAGAGATGAAGATTCCGTCAGGGTACATCCTATAATTACAAAAGGGGGTGACAGTGTAAATAATGTTCCCTCAGATGTGACTGTTGAACTTTATGTGAGAGCCCGGACTGTAAAGGCAATAAAAGAGATAAACCGAAAAGTTGATATAGCAATAATGGCGGGAGCAATGGCTGTCGGGGCACAGGTAGAAATAACAAATACACCAGGATATCTGCCTATTGAGAATAATAACAAACTGAAAAAGATATGGGCAAAGAATGCTGCCCAACTTATTGGTATAGAGAATGTACTACATGTTGGACCACGGGGAAGCTCTACAGATATGGGAGACCTGACACAGATAAAGCCTGGTATACATCCATATGTTGGCTCATTCAGTGGACATTCTCATTCGAGAGATTTCAAAGTTGAAGATGAAGAGATGGCATACATCATTTCCTCAAAAATATATGTCCTCACAATAATTGATCTTCTTTACGGAGAGGCAGAAACTGCTAAGGAAATTATAAGAGATTTTACTCCAAAGTTATCCAAAGAAGAGTATCTGGAACTTCTGGATTCTCTTTCCTATAAAAGACAATGGAGTTATGTAGATTAAGAGATCCTGCTCAGGAGCCGAGTATATATTATATATCAATCCAGGAGCAAATATGACATTCCTTGAAAAATATGCAAACGTTATCCTCACCAGCTTAAATCTTCAGAAAGGACAAAATCTTTTAGTACGAACAGAACCAGTACACTGGAACTTTGCATCAATTATTGCGGCCGAGGCATATAAACGGGGAGCCAAGTATGTAAGAGTAGATTCAAATGAAAAAGAAAACCCTCTGCTCTACAAAGCAAGAATTGAAAATTCAGAAGATAAATACCTGGGCTATGTTCCTGCCTTCAGAACCGAAACATTGCGATTACTTGTAGAAGAAAACTGGGCCTTAATTGCTCTTAATGGAACTGAAAATCCTGAAATACTATCTGATCTCGATCCGGAACGAAACACAAAGGCAGGCAAAGCTGTTGCTGAAGCTGGCAAACCCTTTAGAGAAGCAATCCAAAACAACAAAATCCAGTGGATTGTAGCTTTTGTCCCTACAGAAATACTGGCTGGTAAAATAATGAATATTCCTCCTTCCCAGACAGCAATAGACAAGCTCTGGAAGGTACTCATTCCTATTCTCCATCTGGATGAAGAAGATCCCTCTGCAGCATGGGTGATAAGTGGCAAAACTTTAAAAAGAAGGGCATCTGTTTTAAATAGTCTTATGTTAAAAGAGGTTTATTTTAAAGGTCCTGGTACAGATCTCAAAATTGGCCTCAGCCAAAAAGCAATCTGGCATGGAGGCAGCTCTGTTACAGAAAAAGGTATTGATTTTTCCCCTAATATCCCCACAGAAGAAGTCTTTACAGCTCCGGATTTTAAAACAACAGAAGGCAGAGTAAGGATAACCAGGCCGGTTTTAGTTCCGGCAATTGGTAAAATAATTGAAGGCGCATGGTTGGAGTTTAAGGAAGGTAAACTTATAAATTATGGAGCCAAATCTGGAAAAGATGTATTAGATCAGTATTTAGCAATTGATCCTGCAGCTGCATATCTTGGAGAACTGGCCCTTGTTGATAGTAATTCACCTATCTTCAAGTCAGGAAAAACCTTTTACAATATTCTATTTGATGAAAACGCATCCTGTCATATAGCTTTGGGAAGTGCATACCCTGATTGTTATGAAGGTGGAAGTAGTATGAGTGAGAAAGAATTACTGGAAAATGGTATTAATGTTTCCAACCTGCATACAGATTTTATGATTGGTTCCCCGGATGTGGATGTAACAGGGTTAACCTGGGATGGGAAAGAAGTTGATATAATTATTGATGGTGAGTTTGTTTTACCTTGATATAACCTTATAATCTTCACCCTCTTCTGTTTCCAGATCAACAAGTACACTCTTCCCATCATACCCATGAAGCTGACATTTTGCCCTTACTTCAACAGAGCGCTGACCTTCCAGGAAGATAATCCTGGACTGACTTCTTACAAAGGGCTGTTCTGTTTCATGGGGATGAGCTAAAACCCTTTCGGCAAAAACTTCTCCACTTTCAGGATCAACTACTTCCCACAAATTTGCATAATGATTCCATCCTTCATCATTATGTCTGACTGTTACATAAAACGTCCAGCTTCCATTTGAACTTTGTACAGCTTTTACGAATTCCACCTGGGCATATTTAAGATCAGGATTAAATTCAGCAGATTCTTCTGCAGGAAGATAAAATACAATTAACAAGACTAAAATAAATATTGATGTTATAGTTTTCATAGATTTAATATACATATAATTTATACATTAGTAAAATACTTATCTTAAAAACTATTTTTTTCTCTTAAGAAGGTGGAAAATGAAAAATATAAGAATAGGACTTGGACAGTTAAATACAAAAGATAATATTGAAAAATCCTTCGAACAAATTGAACAGCAAACTGCTGAATGTTCAGAAAAAGGTGCACAGCTAATTGTATTCCCGGAGCTCTCTACATATTTATATCAAAGATTAGCAGGTACTGTTGCTCAGACTTTGGAAGGCAAAATTATAACCAGGTTTAAAGAATTAGCAGTAGAGTATAATATCTACATTCACAACGGCAGCTTTGTTGAGAAATCAGAAACAGAAGGCAAATCATTCAATACCTCTGTTTTAATAAACTCCAAAGGGGATATAGAAACAGTCTACAGAAAAATCCACCTCTTTGACATCGGCCTGGATGAAAAACTTACTTACAGAGAATCTGACAGGTACAACAGAGGAAGTTCTATTGTAAATCTAAGTTCTGATATAGGTAATTTAGGGTTCAGTATCTGTTATGATTTAAGGTTTCCGGAGCTCTACAGGAAACTGGCTTTCAGAGGAGCAAAGTTGATTTTTGTACCAGCCGCATTTACAATGTTTACAGGCAAAGACCATTGGGAAACTTTACTTCGAACCAGAGCTATTGAGAATCAGGTTTATATTGTCGCTCCAAATCAGATTGGAGAGCATCCTGATAATAAATTTTGTTATGGAAACAGTATGGTTGTTGATCCCTGGGGAAAGGTAATTGCAAGAGCATCTGATAAAACAGGAGTTATAGTCACAGATATTGACTGGGATTATCTGGAAGATGTTAGAAGGAAGTTACCCAGCTTGAAAAACAGAGTTGATCTGCAAAAAATGTGATTACCGTAGAGACGCAATTAATCGCGCCTCTACAGAATACGTTATGCATTATAAGTAGACGAAGAAACATCCCCACCAGTTCCAGTCCAGTTTGTATGAAAAAATTCCCCCCTTGGTTTATCTACCCTTTCATAAGTATGGGCACCAAAATAATCTCTCTGAGCCTGAAGAAGATTTGCAGGAAGCCGGTCATTTCTATACCCGTCGAAAAAGGATAGTGCTGTGGACATTGCCGGAACAGGTATTCCCAGTTCAACAGCTTTTATAATAACCCTTCTCCATGCAGCCTGGGCATTCTCTACAACTTTAAGGAAATAATCATCCAAAAGAAGATTTTTTAATTCAGGGTTTTTATCAAAAGCGTCCTTAATTTTTCCAAGGAAAACACTTCTGATAATACAGCCCCCTCTCCACATAAGAGCTATACCGCCATAGTTAAGATTCCAGTTGTTTTCTTTGGCAGCCTCTCTCATAAGCATAAATCCCTGGGCATAGGAAACTATTTTTGAAGCCAGAAGAGCCTGTTCAAGATCTGCAATAAGCCCCTTTATATTCCCCTGAAATTTCGTTTCCGGCCCTTTCATAAGTTTTGAAGCTTCTACCCTTTCATCTTTAAGAGCAGACAGACATCTGGAAAAGACTGCTTCTCCTATTAATGTTACAGGCATTCCCATATCCAGAGCACTTATGCCAGTCCACTTCCCTGTTCCTTTCTGTCCGGCTGTATCCAGTATTTTCTCTAGCAATGCAGATCCATCGTCATCTTTAGTTGCCATTATATTTCTTGTAATTTCTATTAAATAAGAATCCAGGGGTCCTTTATTCCATTTTTCAAATACTTTGTGCATTGCATCAGCATCCATCCCAAGACCGGATTTCATTAAATGATAGGCTTCGGTAATAAGCTGCATATCTCCATATTCAATTCCATTATGTACCATTTTAACATAATGTCCGGCTCCATTTTCTCCCACCCATTCACAGCAGGCTTCCCCGGATTCTGTTTTTGCAGAGATGTCCTGAAGGATATCTTTTACCAGAGGCCATGCTTTTTTTGATCCACCAGGCATTATGGAAGGGCCTATTCTTGCACCCTCTTCACCACCGGAAACACCTGTACCTATAAAAAGCAGCCCCTTTGCTTCAAGATCGACTGTTCTTCTGTTTGTATCCGGAAAATGTGAGTTTCCTCCATCAATGATTATATCACCCTCATCTAAAAGAGGAACAAGCTGATCAATAAACAGATCAACAACCTCCCCGGCTTTAACCATAAGCATAATCTTTCTGGGAACTTTCAAAGCTTCAACAAAAGAGGGAAGATTATGTGCTCCAGTAATACTTTCTCTCCCTTTAGCTGGTCCATTAAGAAAATCATCAACTTTCTTTGCTGTTCTATTGTATACAGCAACTGAATACCCATGATCGTTCATATTTAAAACTAAATTCTGCCCCATTACTGCAAGGCCAATAAGAC
>DAOWEB010000010.1 GCA_030638735.1 Spirochaetaceae bacterium | reverse complement strand
TTTAGTTTTACACTTTAATTCTCCTGTGTATAATAGTAGAGACGCTCAAGGATGCATGGGCGAGCAGTAAGCGAAGCGCACGACCAGGCTGGGAGCCTCTACTATGAATTACGGGTATAACGAATGTATAAACTAATATTTGTTGATGATGAAGCAATTGTCAGAGATGGAATATCCTCTTGTATTCCCTGGGGACAAAACAGTTTTAAATTGGCAGGGTTATTTGAACATGGTCTTCAGGCTCTGGATTACATGGAAAAAAATCATGTTGATGTTGTTATATCAGATATTAATATGCCAAGAATGGATGGACTTGTATTAAGCCGGAAGATAGAAGAAAAGTATCCGGATGTAATGGTTCTATTACTTACAGGTTATGATGAGTTTGAGTATGCTCAGGAAGCTGTTAAATCCAAAGTTCGGGAGTTTTTATTAAAACCAATCACTGCTGATGAACTTTCCTCTGTATTACTGCGACTGAAAGGAGAACTGGATTTTTTAAAAGAGCGAAAGAATCAGTATGAACTTATGGAGGATAAACTTGCGATGAGTTTTCCTCTTTTAAAAGAAAGATTTTTATATCGCATGGTTTCCGGTAAACTGGATGTTCCAACTCTTGAAAAAAGAAAAAAATATTTCGGGTGGAAAGATTTTGGTTTATTTTATCAGGTTAGTATAATATCTATTCCTGGTGAATGGGATGAGCTGGATCGAATTACAATTACAGAATATATAAAAACAGGTCTGGGGGATGGAGAAGAACTGCTTTCAAATAGATCCGAGGATCTTGTCATTCTTTTTCAGGGGGCTCACAGGGGGTCTCTTAGACAGAAATCCAGAACTCTGGCAGAAAATGTTTATATGTATGCATCAAAACTTAAAAAAGAACAAATTTCAACCGGTTGTGGTGAAGTCGTAGATAATCTGATTCTTTTACCTGAATCCTATCGTGGTGCCCAAAATGCTGTTGACTACTCCAGAGTTCTTGGATTATCTCAAATACTTTCAATAGAAGAAGTAAGGGACAGAAAAAAGATTTCGACCGAAAGATATTCAGAATTAACCGCAGGACTAACCTATCAGTTGAAATCCGGGAGTAGAAGTCTGACCATAATGGCCCTGGAGAATATTTTTTCATATCTGGAAAAACATCTTCTATCAGTTATTGAAGTGACGTTTTATTTTACCCGCCTTCATATTACATTTCTAAATTTTATTCAGGAAATGGAATTGTACTTTGATAATGATGATGCTTCACTTTATCAGCCTGGAAATCTTGAATCTATGGATCAGGCCAGGTTGTTTTTTTCTAATCTGCTGGATTTAATAGAGGATAGAATTGAGGAGCATCGTAATGATGCAGTACGCTCAAGAATTGAAAAAGCAAAAAATATTATTGCAGACAAAAAGGGTGACAGCAGGTTTTCTTTACAGGAAATTTGTAATGATGTATTTTTATCTGTTTCCCAGTTTAGTTTATTATTTAAAGAGGGGACAGGAAAAACTTTTACTGAGTATCTCACAATGTGCAGAGTAGAGGAAGCAAAAAAACTATTAAAAACCACAGATTCTAAAAGTTATGAAATTGCTGAGAAAACTGGTTTCGCTGATCCAAGGTACTTTTCTATTATATTTAAAAAGACAACTGGAATGACCCCTATTGAGTTTAGAAGGAGTCTTGGAGAATGAAAAAAACTCTTAGGTTTGGAACTCTTGAATCCCGAATTTATATGATTTTTACTTTGATGATCTTTGCTACTGTATTTGTGATGCAGCTTGTTTCATTTAGATTTACAATGAATACCGTACGGAACTCTACCCTGGATAATAATAGAATACTTCTTGAGCAGCTGGTAAAACAGATTGATTCATATATTGAAGGTATGGAGCAGATATCTTTTGCAGTGCAGAACGATATTCAATTAATAGAATATCTTCAGGAAGGAAAAAATTCATTATCCAATGAACATTCCCTGATTCAGCAGAGACTGGGGAATTATATACAGGCCAGGAATGATATTTCTGATATAATTATAGTTGGTCATAATGGGGCTGTTATTTCAGGAGATCCTGAAACAGCTCTAAATCCCTGGACTACTGTTTCTGAAAAAGAATGGTACAAGAATGCTCTTAATGCAGGTGGTCAAACAGTTGTTTCTTCTTCCTATGTTCAAAATATTGTTGCCGGCAGATATTCCTGGGTTGTTTCTCTAAGCAGGGAAATATTTTCGACAGATAAATATGAATCATTGGGAGTTCTTCTTGTTGACCTGAAATATAATCAGATCAAAGATTTATGCCAATCCCTTGTAGTTGGAAGAAAGGGGTATAATTTTATTATTGACTCAGAACGTAACTATATTTTTCATCCTTCGCAACAACTTATTTACAGTGAACTTAGAATGGAACCCATTGATTCTATTTATGCTCTATTAGGAGATGATGCAGAAACGTTTTATCATAATGAAGACAGGTATTTTATGATAGAAACTTCCTCTTTGACGGGATGGCATATAATTAGTGTTACAAATGACAGTGATATAGTAACTGACTGGCAAAATGTTCAGGTCTCCTATGCTTTTCTTGGTCTGGTTTTATTTCTGGTTGTAGGTCTTGCTACAAATAGAATTTCCACAGGTATTACAAAGCCTGTTAGAAAACTGCAGGAAATTATGAAGAGTGTTGATACAGGGGAGTTCAGGCTTGTTGGTTCAATTAAAGCCACAGATGAAATAAGAGAACTTGCCAGAGAATATGATATTATGGTCGGACATATACGAAACCTGATGGAAGCAAATGTAAATGAACAGGAATTAAAAAGAAAAAGTGATTTAAAGGCTCTCCAGGCTCAAATAAATCCGCACTTTCTGTACAACACACTGGATTCCATAATATGGATGGGAGAAATGGGGCAGAATAAAGAGGTTGTTCTTATGACTTCTGCTTTATCCAAGTTGTTTCGAATAAGTATCAGTAAAGGTCGTGAGTTTATTTCTATAAGTGACGAGATTGCACATGTTAAGTCCTATCTTACAATTCAGGAAATGCGCTATAAGGATAAGTTTGAATATTCAATTAAAATTGATCCGGATCTGTACAACTGCACAACATTAAAAATAACCTTGCAGCCTTTGGTTGAAAATGCAATCTATCATGGTATAAAAGAAGTTGACCATAAAGGAGTGATACTAATTACAGGTGAAGAACAGGATGGAAATATAAAACTGGAGATTATTGATAACGGGAAAGGGATGACAGATGATGAAATGGATAATCTGAACAGATCTCTAAATACTGCAGTTGAAGATTCCGGATTATCCCGTTATGGTATGGGTGTCCATAATGTACATGAACGTATCCAGCTTTATTTTGGAAAAGATTATGGTTTATCATATTTTCATGCAGATGGTGGAGGCACCAGAATAACTGTCCTGATTCCGTCTAAGGCTATGGAGGTGTAATGAAAAACTGGTATTTGTTTCTGTTAAGTCTTGTTGCCGCTTTTGTTTTATTTATTGTTCTTTCATTTTTTTATAATACTAATACTGCAGAAGAACTGGAGTTGTCTGAACCAATTCAGATTGTTTTAAAATCTATAGAAGGGCAACCTATGGATTTCTGGGAAGTTGTCGAACAGGGAATTGATGAAGCTGCCAGGGAATTTGGAGTTCAGGTTAGAATCTCCGGTCCCAGATATGAAAAAGAGATAAACCGGCAGATAAATATAATGAATGCAGTTATAGATGAGAAACCTCCTCTGATTGTTCTTGCTGCAAACGATTATAAACGCCTTGTAAATTCTGTTGAAAGGGCAGACAGCCTTGGGATTCCTGTTATAACAGTGGATTCCGGAGTTTTTTCTGATATTCCTGTTTCTTTTATAGCTACCAATAATATTGATGCAGGAAATAAGGCCGGAGCAGAAATGAAAAGACTGATTTCTTTAAATAAGAGAAAAACAATTGCAATAGTAAGTCATATTGAGGGTACAGCTACTGCTATTGATAGAGAAGCAGGTGTAAGGGAAGCTCTGGTGGGGGAAGATATTTCCGGAACCTGGTTCTGCGATGTCGACCCTGAAAAAGCATATCAAATAACTATGGAACTTCTTGACAATGAAAGTCTTGGTGGAATAGTAGCATTAAACGAAGTTGCTGCCTTAGGAGTTGCCAGAGCAATTGATGAGAGTGGGGCTGCAGACAGGGTTTTTGCAGTAGGATTTGATAATGCTGTTCGTGAGCTGGCCTATCTGGAAGAGGGTATTATAAAGGCAACAGTTGTTCAGCGCCCTTATAATATGGGGTATTTAAGTATAAAAACAGCAGTGGAATATCTTAAAGGAAATAAAGTAGATACCTTTATGGATACAGGTTCCATTCTAATAACAAAAGATAATATGTTTAAACGGGAATACCAGGAATTACTTTTTCCCGTCAGTAATCAATAGAATCGGAATATATTAAACACTCTTCGTAATATTCTCCATTTCGGAATTTAAAATTCCGGGTGATAATTCTTCTAAGTCCAATTTAGGCTGGTCGGGACTTCGTCCCTGCTCGCCTATGCAACCGTAGGAGAAAAGCCAGGGAATGACGGAAACAAATAATCTTGTTCTTTCAATGAAAAATATCGATAAACGGTTTACAGGAGTGCATGCCTTAAAAGGTGTGAGTTTTGATTTGTATGAGGGAGAGATCCATTCTTTGGTAGGCGAGAACGGCGCAGGTAAATCAACCCTTATGAAGGCCCTGACTGGTATCTATCCTAAAGATTCGGGAGAAATCCTGTATAAGGGAAAACTACTTAATCCCAAAAATCCTAAAGAAGTACTGGAGATGGGGATAGGTATAATTCATCAGGAATTGAATATGATGGATCACCTGACAGTTGCGCAGAATATTTTTATTGGCAGAGAATCTACAAAGATGGGCGGGCTTTTTCTTGATGAAAAAAAGCTGAATAGAAGAGCTTCTGAACTGTTTACACGGTTGAATATGGATATTGATCCTCTGGAAGTTCTTGGAAATCTTACTGTTGGTAAACAGCAGATGGTTGAAATAGCAAAAGCAGTTTCTCATGATCTGCAAATTCTTATCCTGGACGAACCTACTGCAGCACTAACAGAAACTGAGATAAATGAACTTTTTACTATTATGAGGGACTTGGCAGATAAAGGCGTCGGGATGATCTATATCTCCCATCGAATGGATGAGATCAACAGGATAACAGACAGAGTCACAGTTCTTAGGGACGGTGAGTATGTTGGAACAAGCAATACCTCTGATGTTACTAAAGAAGATATTATAAATATGATGGTTGGTAGGGTAATCTATGAGGAACCCAAATCCAATAGCAATGTCCCGACCGGCGCTGAGCTTGTGCTCCAGGTTGATAGGCTCAACGCTGGAAGAATGGTCAGGGATATCAGCTTCAATCTTCGTAAGGGTGAGATTCTCGGATTTGCAGGTCTAATGGGTGCAGGCAGGACAGAGACAGCCAGAGCAATTTTCGGGGCTGATAAAATTGAAAGCGGTAAAATTAAGATAAATAGAGAACCTGTACGTATTCTGAGTCCTATGGATGCTGTATCTCATGGAATCGGTTATTTGTCCGAGGACCGTAAAAGATATGGTCTTGCAACTGGTTTAAGTGTTACGGATAACGCAATTTTAGCTTCCTATAATATGTATGAACATGGTCTTTTTATACATGCAAAACATGTGGAAAAGGTGACCAGTGAGTTTGTAGATAAGCTAAAAATTAAAACTCCGTCCCTGGATCAGCTGCTGAAAAATCTGTCCGGTGGAAATCAGCAGAAAGTTGTAATAGCCAAATGGCTTATAAAAAATAGCGATATCCTGATTTTTGATGAACCTACTAGGGGTATTGATGTAGGCGCAAAAAGTGAAATTTACACTTTGATGAATGAGCTTGTTAAAAATGGGAAATCTATAATTATGATCTCTTCTGAACTTCAGGAAATCCTGCGAATGAGTGACAGGATAGTAGTCATGTGCGAAGGAAGAATTACAGGAGAGCTTTCTATTGAAGATGCAAGCCAGGAAAAAATAATGAAATTTGCCACTTTAAGAAACCAGGAGTAAGTGATAATGGAAAATTTGAGCAAAAAAAGCAGTATCTGGCAGAATCTTAAAGGTATTGGACTTCAAAGAATTCTGGCACCGGCTGCCCTTGTAATCCTGTATATATTTTTCGGACTATTTGGAAGAAACTTTTTTTCTTACGATACAATGGTTAATATTCTCGACTCTTCATACTATATTGGTTTTATTGCTATCGGTGTAACCTTTGTAATTATATCCGGTGGTATTGATCTCTCCGTTGGAACGGTCATGATGTGTGCTGCAATAATTGGCGGCACGGCTTTTAAATCCTGGGGTTGGCCTATGTGGGCATCTCTTCTTCTTATTCTGGCAGTAGGTATTGCCTTTGGTTTTTTTAACGGTATTTTGGTTAGCCGTTTAAAATTACCGCCTTTTATTGCAACCCTTGGTACCATGATGATCTCAATGGGTGTTGGTTCTATTGTTGCCAATGTCAGAAGTGCTACTTTCCCAACCCGTGCCTCTGAAGACGGCTGGTTTAAAAGTATTTTTAAACTTATTGGTGAAGATGGTTTCTCCATTCCAACAGGTGCGATTGTTTTGTTCGGGGTTGCCATAATTTCCTGGATAATTCTTACAAAGACAAAAATGGGACGCTACATTTTTGCAATAGGAAGTAATAAGGAAGCGGCCAGGTTGTCCGGTGTTGATGTAAAAAAATGGGAGATGATGGCCTATGTTGTAGCCGGAGCAACTGCAGGTATTGGTGGAATAGCCTTTGCTGCTGTTTACACTACTGTTATGCCAGCCCAGGGACAGGGCTTTGAATTGTATGCAATTGCAGGGGCCGTTATAGGGGGAACTTCCCTGTCCGGTGGAATAGGAACTGTATTCGGGACTCTTATAGGTGTTTTTATAATGAGTGTACTGCGTGCAGGATTACCCTCTATGGATCTTCAGGCCCACTATCAGACCTTCTTTACGGGAGTTGTAGTAATTGGAGCAGTAATGCTCGATATCTACAGGAATGAGAAGTCTTCGACTGTGAAAATAAAAGCTCCATCAAAAAAAGTGAAAGGGGAATAGCCGCGGAAAGATATTATTTAGGTTTTAATACCTGGGAAAAACTTATTCCAGGTTAATTTATAGGAGGATGATATGAAAATATCGAAGAGAATTGGTGTTGTACTTATGGTACTTGTATTACTGACAGTTTTTGCTTTGCCTACATTTGCAGCAGGTCAAAAAGATGGTGGAACTCCATATATTGCAGTAGTTTCCAAAGGTGAACAGCATGACTTCTGGCAGCAGGTTAAGCTTGGTGCTAAAGATGCAGCAGCAAAGTATGAAGTTGATATGACTTTTGAAGGCCCTGCTTCTGAAAGTGATGTTCAGGATCAGGTAGAGATGTTAAATAATGCAATGGCTAAAAAACCTGTTGCTATAGCTCTTGCAGCTCTTAATACAGAGTCAGTTCTTGATCAGCTTGCAGAATTAAAGAGCAAAGGGATTCCTGTTATAGGTTTTGACTCGGGTGTACCTAATGCTCCTGCAGGAGTCATTTATGCAAATGCATCTACTAATAACGCTAATGCCGCTGGTTTAGGTGCAGAAAAGATGTTTGAAGCAATTAAAGGTGATATCGAAAAAGCTACTGCTGCAAATCCTGTAACAATTATTGCAATGAATCAGGATGCTGCAGGTGAATCTCTTTTAAGCAGAGGGAAAGGTTTTAGAGATAGAATGGTAGATCTTATTATTGCTGGGACTTCTAAGACTGCTTCTGACATTAAAGTAATGGGTAACACTGCTTATATTGACAGTAAAAATCCAACAAGTGGAGATAAAGTGTTTATCTACATGGTTGTTCCTGCTTCTGCTTCTGCTACAGATTCTGCAGCTGCTTCAACAGCAGTATTAAATAAGGCAAAAGATGAAAATATTCTTGGTATATTCTGTTCCAATGAAGGTACTGTTAAGGGTCTTCTTGCCGCAACGAATGATGGTGCAGATTTTGCAACAAAATACAAAGGTCTTGTAGCAGTTGGATTCGATGCAGGTGCTGCTCAGAAAGCTGCAGTTAGAAATGAATACTTCCTTGGTTCAATTACACAGGATCCATATATGATTGGTTATCTTGCTGTTGAACTTTCATACAAAGCCTATAAAGGTGAAAGTGTTTCTGATGTAGATACTGGTGCCAAGTTTTATGACAAAGGTAATATGGATGATGCTGATATTGCAGGGTTAATCTACGATTGATTTAAATTGTATAATTTTTTATAAGGGTCTGTTTTTACAGGCCCTTTTTTTCTGTTCTTTTATTCTTTTTATGTTAGAATGAATGCATAATATTTTAACGGATGTGTAGATATGGCAGTTACAATTAAAGATGTTGCAGAGCTTGCAGGGGTTTCAACAGCCACTGTTTCCCGTGTAATAAATAATGAAAAAGGGATAAAGCAAGTAACCAGATCCAGGGTTCTGGAAGCTATTTCAAAAAGTGGTTACAGGGTAAATACAATTGCACGAAGTCTAAAAACAAGACGTAGTAAAACCATTGGTCTTATTACGCCTGAAATTGCCAATGATTTTTTTATGAATATTGCCAGGGGAACAGAGGAGCATCTGGAAAAATCCGGTTATAGTCTTATAATCTGTAATACAAATGAATCTGTTAATGAGGAAGCGCGGCGGGCAGAATTATTAATTGAAAAATCTGTAGATGGTGTAATAATAATACCCTCTTCAAATTCGGGCAGTCATTTTAAAATTCTAACAGATGCAGGTATTCCTGTTGTATTTGCCGACCGGTTAACTGAAGATTTTGAAGCAGATTCAGTAGTAGTGGATAATCAGAAAGGTGTATATCTGGCAGTTTCCTATCTCCTTGCCCGTGATTGCAATAATATAGCATTTATAGGTGGATCTTCAGAGCTGAGTAATGCCAGAGAGCGTTATAAAGGATATCTTCAGGCTTTAGAAGAGTTTAATATCAGGAAGGATGATTCTCTTGTACTTATTGGAGATTTTCATGTAGATAGCGGATTTAAACTCATGAAAAAGATTATGGAGCTGCAAACTCCTCCAGAACAGGTGTTTATTGCCAACGATTTTATGCACATGGGTGCCATAAAATATCTAATTGCCAACGGGTATAAACCGGATAACAGCCCCCGAATAGGCAGTTTTGATGATCTGGAATTATCATCTATCCTTGGATATGCAAGTGTTACCGTTGCTCAGCCAGTCAAAGAAATAGGCAGTAAAGCTGCCGAACTGCTGATAAAACGTATTGAAGGAGATCGGAGTAAACCGTACAAGACAGTACAGCTCCAGACAGATCTTAAAATATCCAGAATGAGATAACCCCTCGATACCCTTCGATACAATTGCTCTGTTATTATGTAAGAGAGGATTATCTATTAAATTCGCAATCACTCAGGGTACGAAGTTACTACTGGTTGTGTTTTTGTTTCAGCAAAAAAGTATCGAAGTGACCTTGCATTCTGGCACTTATTGAAGTAAAATGTAATCGATTACATTTTAAAGTATCTAAGGAGAACAATATGAATACTAAAAATAGATTACAGGGTGATTATCCAAAAGTAGGAATAAGACCAACTATTGATGGACGACTGGATGGTGTGCGTGAATCTCTGGAAAAACAAACTTATGATATGGCAAAAGCTGCTGCAGATCTAATATCCGGAACATTACGATATCCAAACGGAGAAAAAATTGTTTGTGTTATTGCAGATACAACAATTGGCGGAGTAGCAGAGTCTGCAGCCTGTGCTGCAAAGTTTGACAAAGAAGGTGTCGGCGTCTCACTGACTGTAACCCCCTGCTGGTGTTACGGAACTGAAACTATGGATATGGATCCACTCCGTCCAAAGGCGGTCTGGGGCTTCAATGGCACAGAGAGACCAGGTGCTGTTTATCTGGCAGCTGTCCTTGCTGGACATAACCAGAAAGGACTGCCTGCATTCGGTATATACGGCAAAGAAGTTACCGAGTCTGATGATACAGATATTCCACAGGATGTTGAAGAAAAAATTCTTACCTTTATCCGTGCCGGACTTGCTGCTTCCATTATGAAAGGAAAGTCATATCTCTCTTTAGGATCTGTTTCCATGGGAATTGCCGGATCTGTAGTAAATGAGGATTTTTTTCAGGATTATCTGGGAATGAGGAATGAGTATGTAGACATGAGCGAATTTATCCGCAGATTAAACCTGGATATATTCGATCAGGAAGAGTTTGAGAAAGCAATGGCCTGGACTAAAGAAAACTGTATTGAGGGAGAAGATCCCAATAAAGAGGAAAATCAGCATTCCAGAGAAGAAAAAGAATTGGAATGGGAAACTTCTGTAAAAATGACCCTTATAGCAAGGGATTTAATGATAGGTAACCCTGTTCTAAAAGATATGGGATGGGGAGAGGAAGCTCTGGGTCACAATGCCATTGCAGCCGGTTTTCAGGGACAACGTCACTGGACTGATTTTATGCCAAATGGTGACTTTATGGAAACCATTCTTAACACATCCTTTGACTGGAATGGTATTAGAGAAGCTTTTGTATTTGCCACAGAAAATGACAGTTTAAATGGAGCAACAATGCTCTTTGGGCACCTTTTAACCGGAACAGCTCAGATATTTTCCGATGTACGAACATACTGGAGCGCAGAAGCAGTTAAAAAGGCAACAGGAAAAACTTTAACCGGAAAAGGTTCAGGTGGTTTAATACACTTAATCAATTCCGGTTCAACCGCACTGGACGGTGCAGGTGAGATGTCAGCAGATGGTCAACCTGTAATGAAACAATTTTGGGATATTACAGAAGAAGATGTCAAAAAATCTCTCGAAGCTACAAAGTTTTGTCCTGCGGATCTTGGTTATTTCAGAGGAGGTGGTTATTCCACTGATTTTCTTACAAAAGGTAATATGCCTGTAACAATGTCCCGGATAAACCTGGTAAAAGGACAGGGGCCTGTTCTTCAGATAGCTGAAGGGTATACAGTGGAAATTGAACAGGAAGTTCATGATGTTCTTGATAAACGTACTAATCCTACCTGGCCTACCACCTGGTTTGCTCCCACACTTACCGGAAAAGGCGCATTTAAAGATGTATATTCTGTTATGGCTAACTGGGGTGCAAATCATGGTGCAATAAGCTATGGTCATATTGGTGCGGATTTAATAGCTCTGGCATCTATACTTCGTATTCCGGTGAATATGCATAATGTTGATGAGGATAAAATATTCCGGCCTTCTGCATGGGCATCTTTTGGAATGGATAAAGAAGGTTCTGACTACAGGGCCTGTGCTAATTTTGGGCCTCTTTATGGTTTTAAGAAATAACTTAGGGAGAAAATTATGTTAAAAGGAATTTCTAAATATTTAAGTCCCGAACTGCTGTTTCATCTTTATAAAATGGGACATGGTGATGAGCTTGTTCTTGCCGATGCTTTTTATCCCGGAGATACAATGAATGCCCGGGTTATCCGTGCCGACGGAATTGGTATAGTAGATCTTCTGGATGGAATTTTGCCGTTATTTACCCTGGATTCATATGTTAGTAATCCTGTCTTAATGATGGCTGTTCCCTCTAATGATACACCGGATCCCGCTGTTGAAAAATCTTACAGAGCTGTTATAGATAAGTATTATCCGGATACATCACCTATTGGTAAGCTGGAACGCTTTGAGTTTTATGAACGGAGTAAAACTGCATATGCTGTTATAATGACAGGTGAGACAACAAAATATGGAAATATAATTATTAAAAAGGGTGTTATTCCGGTTTGATTTTTTTTCCGGGTGTTGCCATGGGAATGGGCGAATATGGAATTCGCCCCTACCCATGGCCGGGCTTTTCGTTCCAATTCCTCCCGGATTTGTAAAACCGGACCACATTTTGTATTTCCGGGGTACAGACGTAGCATGCTACGTCTCTACAACGGATACATACCCGGTCCGGTATTTCCTCTGCAATCCCTAACATTTTGGGATAAGAAATGTTTTTACAGCAGCTGCATTGTGGTAATACATGTATTACTGTCAGAAAAAGTTGTCAGTTTTCCTTCTACTTTCCTGTTCATACTCTCCATGGTGAGTGTTATATTGATATTTCGCGGCAGCCAAAGCTCAATAAACCCATTTGACATTGTACTAATGGTCTGATCGATGAGCACAGTACCATCCTCCTGCAGTGCCAATACTTTTACGGGGACATCGACCAGCTCTCCCTGGCATCCTGAGATATAATGAGTTGCACATCTGTGCGTTTTATCAACATAGGGCGCAATAGCTATCATCATGCTGTCATCGGGCAGGGGAATTTGAACTTTCTTTTTATCAGGAAACTCGAATATTAAATTATCAGGTGTTATAAAACTTGTAATTTTCGGATTACTTGTTTTCCATTTATTGGCAAGATCCAAAGCTTCTCCGGCATCAAGTCCGGCCAGCATTGCAGTTGAAACAGAAGGATCTTTTGTAGTATTTAGTGTTGTTTCGCTTCTTTTAGCACTGCAGGCAATTAAAGGTAGTAATATAATTAAAACAAATGTAATAACAGATAATTTTTTCATGGCACTGTCCTATTTATTAGTATAATAGTAATGTAAACTGATTCTGGTAATTCGTCAAGATTTAGTCTAAAATATATATACAGGAGCATGTATGAGCTTTAATAGGAAAAGACCTGTAATAAGTATGATTGCTGCAGTTGATGACAGATGGAACCTTGCTGTTGATGGCAGGCTTCCATGGAAAAGGCAGTTAGCTGACAAAAATTATTATCTGCAGAAAGTAGCAGGACATACAATTATTATGGGCAGCACTACATATGCAGCAGCAGATCATTCAAGAAAGGGGAATCGTATTGTTGTCATCTCCCGGAGGTCTTTTAAAGAGTTTAATCTGCTTGAAGAGGATGTAATTGATTCCATTGAGGCTATATTAACCGTTGAACCCCAGACTGAAGAAAATGAGATATTTATAACTGGCGGTGGAAGTATATATACTGCAGCAGAGAAGGAAATTGCAGACCGAATATATCTAAATATTATATACACTGATAGCTCAAAAACAGGGAAGGAAATTAAATTTCCAGATTTAGATAATAATAAATGGAAGCTTGTAGGGTCAGAGAAAATAGCAGCGGATCAGGACAATGAATTCCCGGCAAAGTTTATGATATATGAAAGAATAAACTAAGATTTTCAATTGGTTGAGCTTATAAAAGGTTAGTTTTTTGGTAGTGTGTAATTTTGATACACTAAAAAGGTAAAAATGACACATAGGGTAAAAAAGACTCGTTTATTAGATATTTAAAAATATGTAAAAAAATTTAATACAGTACAAAACTTATATAAGTTGTTGTATAGTAATGGGTTAAGTATATTATAAAAAAGTTGGCACGCCTTTTGCAGGATAGTAAGTAAGAAAATTAAATAACACGGAGGCGTGACATGAGATATTTAGTAAACAGACCATCAAACCTATTTGGAGATTTTGACAGAGTATTGAACAATATGTTTGATAACAATCAGACAATAGGTACTGCAGTAAACAGAAGGAATCCTTCAGTGGATATTAGTGAAAGTAAAGAAGGATATGCTCTGGAAGTTGAACTACCGGGTCTTTCAGAAAAAGATGTTGATTTAAAAATAGAAGATAATAAACTTCTTATATCTTCTATCAGCAAAGAAGCTGAGGGTAAGGATTCCAAAAAAGAAGAAAACCACTATCTTCTTAAAGAAAGATCAGATTTTACATTTGCAAGAAGCTTCATTCTTCCAAAAAATGCAAATGCAGAAGCAGTAAGTGCTTCATTCAGCAATGGTGTTCTTACAATCAGCATAGAAAAAAGTCCTGAAAAACAGCCAAGATCAATCAAGATCAAAGCTGCATAATAAAAATTACTGTGGGACAGGACTTTCTACCTGTCCTACAGTCTTTATCCCATAGGGATTATCCGATTTTAGCCCATCAATTCATTGATGGGGAAATGAAAAACAATCATTATAAAAAATAAAAATACAATGATATATACCAAAACTGATTATATTTTTTCACCATATTCCCATTGTCACCCTTGCCAAAGAAAGTAAAAAGAAATAATATAGAAACATAAATGAAAGTAAAAGAAAAGTTATGTGTAAGGAGTTTATATGGCTGAACAGATTTTAATGCCGAAGCTGGGTAATTCTGTAGAAGAATGTTTAATAACCGAATGGTTAAAAAATGAGGGAGACACAATAGCTGTTGGAGATATTATCTGTACAGTGGAAACAGATAAGGCTGCAGTTGACGTTGAAGCCTCTGCAGCTGGTGTTATTTTAAAAATCCTATATCCGGAAGGAGAAGAGGTTTCTGTATTAAAACCAATAGTTATAGTAGGTGAACCAGGGGAAGATATATCCAATGTAGTGACATCGGTTCCCGATGATGCCCCCATAAAAAATGAACCTGTTCCAAGTGTAGTAGATACACCGGGATCCGGTGATTCACCCTCCAAAACAGAATCTGTTCCTGATATAACGGGAAAAAAATCAGAATCAGAATTTTCATCACCCCGGGCAAGAAATCTCGCATATGCAGAAGGAATAGACCTGTCTGCCATACCTGGCACAGGACCTTCAGGAAGAATTATTGAAAGAGATATTCTTAAAATAAGTTCCAACAATGTGCCTGTAAGTGCTGCTGCCATAGAAAAAATGCTGAGTTCAGGTGGAGTTCGACCGGCAATTGGTTCAGGTATTGGAGGAAGAGTCCTTACTTCTGATATTACAATTGCTACTGATGATTTTGATTTAACTTCACCAGCAGAAACCAAAGAGATTCCTGTAAAGGGTGTTCGGAAAATTATTTCAGACCTTATGCTTAAATCTCTTACTACCAGTGCACAGCTTACTTTAAACAGTTCTGCAAATGCAGAAAATCTTCTTAGACTTCGAAAAAGACTTAAAAACAGTTCTGATACTCTTGGTTTAAAAAGGATATCTGTTAATGATCTGGTTATGTTTGCAGTAGTAAGAACTCTAAAAGGCTATCCTGAATTAAATGCCCATTTTCTGGGAGATAAAATTATACAGTATGGTCATGTTAATCTGGGAATTGCTGTTGATACTGATAGAGGTCTTATGGTTCCTGTTGTTAAGAATGTACAGAATCTTTCTCTTAAAGATTTTGCTGATAATAACAGGAATGTTTATGATCGTATAAGTTCAAACACAATACTTCCGGATGAACTGACCGGAGCAACTTTTACAGTTACTAATTTAGGTGGTCTGGGTATAGAAAGCTTTACTCCGGTTCTTAATATTCCGGAAGTTGCAATTGTTGGAGTAAATAATATTCAGCTTAAACCAGTCAGGAAAAATAGTGAGGTAATTTATGAATCATTTATTGGCCTTTCTCTGACTTTTAATCATCAGGCTATAGATGGTGCTCCTGCTGCAAGGTTTCTGCATAGTTTAAGCCGTAATATCAAAGATATTGATCTTCTCATTGCGTTGTAGGGGGCAGGTAAATGTATGATATCATAATTATTGGAGCCGGCCCCGGAGGTTATGTAGCTGCAGAAAGAGCCGGTAGAATGGGGAAATCAGTTCTAATAGTAGAAAAAGAAAATTTAGGTGGAGTTTGCCTTAACAGAGGATGTATTCCTACTAAAACTCTTCTTAACTCAACAAAACTGTATAAACAGGCAAAAAATTCTGCACCATACGGTGTTTATGCCGGGGATGTAAGTTTTAACTGGGACAAGGCTATGTCCTGGAAAAACGAAGTGGTGGAAACCCAGCGTAATGGTGTTTCTTTTTTAATGAAAGAGAATAATGTAGAAATTTTAAAAGGTTCTGCTGAACTTCTTGAAGGAAAGAGGATCTCTGTAGATGGTAAAATCTACGAAGGTGATAATATAATTATTTCAACTGGTTCGGCCCCCTTTATTCCCCCTGTACCTGGATCAGATGGAGCTAGTGTTGTAACCAGCGATGAGGTTCTGGAACTGGAGAAACTTCCTGAATCAATTGCTGTAATTGGCGGTGGTGTTATAGGAATGGAGTTTGCATCCCTTTTCTCAAACCTTGGAATTAAGGTTGATGTTATAGAGATGATGGATGAGATTATTCCTATGATGGACAAGGATCATGCACGGGTTATGCGCCGGGAAATGAAGGGGATAAACTTTCACCTGTCATCACAACTGTTAAAAATAGAAGGTAAAAAACTTACCTATCTGTTTGGTGGAAAGGAAGAAAGCCTGGAAGCGGAACTTGTTCTTATGGCAGTGGGCAGACGACCCAATACCGGGAGTCTTAAAAAAACCGGACTGGATATAAATAAGGGTAGAGTTGTAGTAAATGAAAAAATGCAGACAAATCTGCCTGGAATATATGCTGTTGGAGATGTTACAGGTTTATCTATGCTTGCTCATTCAGCATCCAGAATGGGTGAGGTTGCAGTAAATAATATCTGTGGTATTCGGGATAGAATGAGATATAACGCAGTTCCCTGGGCTGTTTATACCAGTCCTGAAGCAGCAGGATGCGGTATGACGGAAGCAGAAGCCAAAGCCAGTGGAAGGAATATAAAAACTGCCTCAGTCCTTATGAAACATAACGGACGTTTTCTTGCTGAGCACGGAAAAACTGCTGCAGGTACCTGTAAAGTAGTTGTTGATGCAAAGACAGAAGTTCTTTTAGGAGTACATCTTCTTGGTGGAATTAGTTCTGAACTTGTTGCAGGGGCTGCCGCAATGATTGAAAGTGAATTAAGAGTTAATGAGATAAAACAAATTATATTTCCCCACCCGAGCCTTTCTGAGGTAATTCGGGATGCAGTATGGGCAATAGCAAATGCTGGTCGGAAGCAAGCTTCCTGCTCGCATATGCAACCTAAGGAGTAAAATATGCCTAAAAATTTAGTTGTAGATCCCAAAGAGATTAGAAAACCCGGAGTCATTAAAATAAAGGACATCCCTGTAAACAGTTATGTTTCTGATATTAAAAAGGAACTAAAAACTTACGGGAAAGAGGGTCTTAAAAAAATATATTACGATATGCTTATTATTCGTGAATTCGAGATGATGTTGAATTCCATTAAACAGGAGGGAAACTATCTTGGTATTGAATATAACCACAGGGGCCCTGCCCACCTTTCGGGCGGACAGGAATCAGCTGCTGTAGGCCAGTGTGTAAACCTGAATGAAAACGACCTTATCTTTGGTTCCCATAGAAGTCATGGCGAAATTCTTGCCAAATGTTTTTCTGCAGTGGATAAGCTTGATGAAGCATCACTTCAGAAGGTTATGGAGGAGTTTAGTCATGGACGTCTTCTTGGTGTTGTGGAAAAGGAGGCTCCTGGAAAATCTTTCAAAGATCTGGACGTGTTTTTGGTATGATACGTATCTCTTTCAGGAATATTTGCCAGAGAAACCGGTTTTAACAGCGGTCTTGGTGGTTCCATGCAT
>DAOWEB010000110.1 GCA_030638735.1 Spirochaetaceae bacterium | reverse complement strand
TCCGTACCTGTGCCGTCCGATCTTTGTCCGTACCATGCTTTACTTCCATCAGACCGGGAAATCAGCCAATAAGAATTTTCCGCATCATCAGGGTTATAATAATGAAATATGCTTCCGTCAGATCTTTTAAGTACATATATACGGGTTGTTCCCTCCGTTTCGCAATATACCAGTTCACGACCATCAAGTTCAAAGGTATCATTAACTGTGTATGAGGGAACACCTTTATTGGTGCTTCGTGCAATTACACTTCCTCCATAGAAGTTCCAGCCGTTACCACTCGAATATGACATTCCTACATCTTCTCCCATGGAAGCTTTGTAAGATGAAGAACCATTTGCACCTACACTTCCGGCACCAATGTCACCTTTTTTTGAAGTACTCCGTATATGACCTGCACCTGATTCAATTAGCGGAATATTTCTACTCTCTGCAAAAACATGCAGGTTCCCCAGCAATAACAATAACGTTAATGCAATTACAAATTTTACTTTCATCTTATTCTCTCTCCTCTCTTAAAAATAATTTGGAACTATACCTGATTCATTCTATTTAAGGATGATTCAATTGCAAAGACAATATAATCAGGATAATCTAAATATTATAAAACAGGAATTCCCTGCTGACAATGTAAGATTATTACTAAAAATGTAAGAATCCTGCTATTTTGCCGGTAATTTATTAACCGGATTTTGTTTTCATAGTATATTTATACGGATTCAGGTAATTGACAATAATTCTTTTATCTCCCTATAATTGTAAAAACTTATGATTTATCAGGGACTAGTCATGGACAAAAAAATTGAAGCCCTAAATGGATTTCCACTGATTTATTCCGGGTTCAAAGGTCTTTTTAACAATCTTCCTTTTGATATCCGGGCAGTTGTAATAGGACATAATATCGAAGATTTGCGCCCCCCTCGTCCTTTAAAAAGATATGGAAAGAGCAGAAAATATTTTAAAGGTGATTGAAGAACATGGAAAAGAATATGATTCGGTTCATCCATCCCTGAGGAATGGCTTTCTGCCGGGATAAAAAAATTCTCTAAAAATATATCTCCTTATGAAAAAGCAGTTATGTTTTTTAATAATGCCTTTTTTAAACCCGGTACAAAATTCTATATTGTCTGATAGACGACCAGTTTTCAAATAATTTGATTGACAGAGAATATAATTTTTCCTATTATTAATATATCGTTGCAACTCAAAAGTGGAGGCCTTTTCAAATAGACATGAGGAATTTTGAAATGCACAATTTCAATTCGATTTTCTACTTGATAAAAAGTATTACAAAACAAGTTTGTTTTATCGTTGTGATTTCATATCTCTCCTCACTGGGATCTGTATTTGCTGATGGTGTTGTTGTCATCGACAACCAGGGAGAATATGCCAATATCAATGGAAAAATTGATTTCATTGAAGATCAGAGTCTGAAGTTATCTTTGTCTGATATTGCTAATTACTCACAAGAATGGAAACCTCTGGATCAAAGTGAAGTCAGTCTTGGATTCAGCAGCTCTGCTTACTGGTTCCGCCTGTTTGTAAAAAACCAATTGACAGAAAAAGAGATTTGTTTCCTGAAGATCGGTTATGCTCTAATCGATTATATCGATTTTCATGTAGTTTCTGAATCAGGGGACATCAAGACAATCAGGACCGGAGACCGACGCCCTTTCTCCACCAGAGAAATTGAGGATCATCACTTTGTCTTCAAAATAGAGAACAAAAAAGAAATACAAGCCATCTATATACGTGTGCAATCTACAAACTCATTAAGATTCCCATTTTCGGTATTATCAATGACAGAATATCTCAAAGAGCGGTCCTGGATAATGCCTATATATTGGATGTACTATGGTCTGATTCTTGTTTTACTGGTCATTCATCTTTATCTTTTTATAGCCTTAAAGGAGCGTGTATATATTGTTTTTTCATGGTTTTTAGCTTCGTGGGCATTGTTGGAACTAACTCACAACGGCTTTGCTTTTCAGTTCTTTTGGCCCAATACCATCATCTTTCAGGATAGAGCTCTCCCCTTTTTTGTTTCGGCATCTATTGTCAGTCTCGGAACGTTCTTCTGTTATTATCTGGAAACAGCAAAACAGTATCCTCGTTTTCATAAAATATTAACATACGGCATGATAGTCCCCGGTATATTGATAGGTGTCTATTCTATTTTCGGAGATCAAATTATCGCGAGTAAAGCCGTGTTACTCATAGCGTTTATCATGTCTCCACTTCTTCTGATATTAACCCTGTATTCGGTTATTAAGGGGAACAGACTTGCTGTAAACTTGACTTTTGGTTTTGTCGGATTACTCATCGGCCAGTTATTATCGAATTTGCTTCATTGGGGATACCTCCCATTAAATACAATTACTGACTCCAGTGTTCAAATCGGATCGGCTGTGCTGCTATTTTTTTTCACATTTGGACTTGCTGACAGACTCAACATAATGAAAAAAGGTATTGAGCAGTCAGAATTAATAATCAGCCAGCAAAATATTGTTCTGGAGGATTCAAATAAATTATTATTCTTAAATAACAAAGAAATAGTTAAATCACATGAAAAGCTTAAGATAAAAGAACAACAATTGCGGGACATTCTTGAGAAACTACCGGTTCCAGTTCTGTTATATGAAAATAAGAAAATAGTGTTCTTAAATAAGATATTTGAGAACACGTTTGGTTATACGATTGAGGATCTTTCAGAACCCGCAAAAGATCTGGAAAAATTACTGCCCTTAAAACACCAACTACAAAGGGTAGTAGACGACTACAGGCAAAAGTCAAATAGTGTTTCAGGCGACGGAACCCTGCAATGGGATTCAATACAGATAGCTTGTAAAGATGGTAAATTGCTGGAAGTTGAAAGCAGAATCACTATATCAGGTAGTCAAATCCTAATTGTTCTCAATGACATTACAGAACAAAGAAAAACACAAGAGTTGATGATTCAGACTGAAAGAATGATGTCTATTGGTGGTCTGGCGGCAGGAATGGCTCATGAGATAAATAATCCATTGGCTGGAATAATACAAACCGCGAGTATTTTATCAAATCGTCTATCTGATAAAACAATGCCTGCTAACAACAAAGCTGCTGAGGCTGCCAACACTACAATGGAATCAGTTTATCAATTTATGGAGGATAGGGGTATCCTGCGAATGCTAAAAGCCGTAACTGACTCTGGGAAAAGGATAGGCTCTATTATTGAAAACATGCTCAATTTCGCAAGAAAAAGTGACTTTTCTTTTTCAGCTTATGATCCCACAGTTCTTTTAGAAAAAACTGTAACGCTGGCTTCAACAGATCTTGATCTTAAATCCATTATTATTGAAAAGAAGTATGATGATGATCTACCAATGGTTGAATGTACAGAAAGTGAAATCCAGCAGGTACTATTAAATGTTTTCAATAATGGCGCACATGCCATGTTTGAAAAACAAGCTTTGGAAAAGGATTATCGACCTAAATTCTGTCTCAAACTTTCAAAAGAAATAGAGTTCAATATGCTGCGTATCGAAATTAAAGATAATGGCCCCGGCATTGAAAAAGAGACTTTTAAAAGAATTTTTGAACCATTTTTTACAACAAAACCAATTGGTGTCGGTACTGGCCTTGGCTTATCTGTTTCTTTTTTTATAATAACTGAAAATCACAAGGGGACAATGGAAGTTGAATCCGAATTAGGAAAAGGTACTAATTTTATTATTCGGCTGCCGTTAGTGCAGGAATAGGTATACATACCAGCTGGAAAACTGTGCTAACGCTTTAAACGAAAAGCCTTATATATATTCAACAAAAGGAGAGATCTACCTAACTTTCATTCATTTGTTCCAGAATGGCGGAAAAATCTGTTTGAGGATCAAAAACTTGAAGAATTAGCTGAAAAAGCCAATCAATACTCAAAAGGATTGTAGTTACTTGTAGTGATAGCTTAATTTATAATGGTTGCATACCGAATATCTGGATTCTATTATTCTCCGGAACTATTCTACCTTCTCTCTTTAGACCCAAAATAACACCTGAAAAGTCGGAATCCTGTATTTTTCGGGGAAATTTATTTTCAAGAATTCCCTTCAGATTGGAAACCTGAGAATATTTAATCCCTTTCAATAATAAATATTAATGGCGCAAAGATATCTGTATTAACCTCATTCAAAATAAATTCCTCTCCACTGTTCAGCTCATAACTGAACACAGAAAACCTTCGTAAGGTGTTTAGAAGCCCCATTTCACCTTTCATTCTGTTATTGAGCATTGCATCTGCCTGCCTGAAGCCCATTCTCTGAAGTTCTCCCGATTCACTGTTATCGGCAATAACAAGCACGACAATATCTTCTTTAGCAGTAAATTTTACATATGGGACTCCACTATCCTGAGGCCTGTTAAATGTCTGAATATGATGTAAACCATGACCCAAAAGCATAAACTGAGGCAAAACAAGGTGTTCATCTGCATAGAGAAAATCTTCTGCATCCAGATACTTATTATACGCAAACCGGTTATCCCCGGTCGCAAAAGTAATTTTATCTGCCAGGGTATCACTTTGTTCCTGCTTCAGGTGAACTAGCTCATCAGCCGGATTCGGCCAAAACCATCCATCCATACTTTCGGAAGAAAGATTGCTTCTATTAAAGAAGAAATCGATGAAAGAAAACAAGGATTCTGCCCCTTCCTTTCTCCG
>DAOWEB010000372.1 GCA_030638735.1 Spirochaetaceae bacterium | reverse complement strand
CTCTTTAAGTTCAGGATCGTTCAATGGGCCGGCGCCCAGATCCGTTTTCATATAACCCGGAGCTATTGCATTTACACGGATTCCCTTCTCTGCCCATTCCCCGGCCAATTGCCGGGTGAACATAACTACCCCTGCTTTCGATGCACAATATGCATTGTTGCTTCGTCCCAAATTCGCGACAAATGCAGACATTGAGGCAATATTAATGATGCTTCCGAATTTCTGCTTCAGCATAACTCTACCAACATGCTGGGAACAATAAAAAACGCTGTTAAGATTGACCTTAAGAACATTGTCCCAATTCTCACGTGAAACCTTATCAAGGGGAATACTGGCACTTCCACCTTCCACTTCCGGTTTGTATACAATTCCCGCATTATTGAGCAGAATATCTATTCGTCCAAACTTTTCATAAACGAGGTCGACCATTTCACCAATCTGGTCATAATCAAGGACATTCACCGACAGGAATAAGGACTCTCTGCCTAACTCTGCAATTTCCCTGGAGGTTTCCATTCCTTCTTCTTTTAGCAAATCGATTATAACAACATGAGCCCCTGACTCTGCCAGAGCCAGAGCCATTGCCTTCCCAAGGCCTCTTGCACCCCCAGTAACAATTGCAACCCGATCTTTCAGGCTGAACAGGTTCAATGTGCTCATAATTTTTACTCCTAAAATCAGAATGTTTCCGAATTGATACCTATATTCTATTAAAGTTCACTTTCTATGTCGTACTACGATATTAAGACCTAAAACCTAATCTGTCAAGTTTTTTCTAATAACATAGAAAGTAAGATTTAAGTATCAGATATCAGCTTGTCCATGTCCTCTGCTTCACCCCAGTTCCTCACAGACGGAAAACCAGTTGAGGTAGCCATAATTCTATCATTATAAAAACACTGCTCTCCGCAGCCATTCTCTATTCTCTTTTTCTGACCCGAGCCCGATACCGGCAGACGTGCTCCATCTTTAACCGGATCCACATATCTGGAGAACCATTCTGCCAAAGAACTGCACATTTCTGCAGCAACAGTTAATCCATCTTTATCTTCAATTAAATTATTTAATTCATTGGGATCATTTTTCAGGTTATAGAGTTCGTGTACACCAAAGGGATAGCGATGTATATACTTCCATTCCTGGTTTCTGATCATTCGAACAGGACCATATTCATCATAGACTACAACAGACTTATTCCCATCATCAGCACAACCGGTTAAAAGAGGCAGAAAACTTTTTCCGGGAAAACCGGGATCATCGGGCATTGATATTTCAAGATAATCAAGTAGGAAGGGATAGAAATCATACTGACTTGCCAAACCATTAATCACTGTGCCCGAAGGGATACTACCGGGATGGCTAATAATCATTGGAACCTTAACAGAGTTTTCATACATATTTATTGGAAAGGTTCCATTCCCTTTTCCCCAGAAACCATGGTGGCCACAGGAGAACCCGTTGTCGCTTGAGAAAATTATCAGTGTATTTTCTTTAAGTCCCAGGTCTCTGATCTTTTGCACTATCCGCCCTATATTATTATCCATAGCAGTAACTGCAGCAAAATAACCTTTTAGCATTTCTTTATTTCCATGTGATCGGAAAGTTAAAGGTCCGGCCCAGGGATGTATGGGCTCCTGGGGGCATGATTTGAACTCACACTCATCATATGAATCAACAATTTCCTGAGGATGTCCGGTCCATGGACTGTGAGGCGCTGTATAATTGACACTTAAATAGAAAGGTTTGTCTTCATTGCTTTCAATAAAATCCAGAGCATCATCTGTTATGATATCAGTAATATATCCCGATGCCCTGACAGGATTACCATCACGAATCATTGCTGCATCATTATAGACACCACCTCCGCTCTGGTGGCAAAACCAGTGTGAAAAGCCATGCTGAGGGATCATACTGTCTCCCAAATGCCACTTACCACTAAGTCCGCAGGTGTAACCGTATTCAGAAAGAATATCGGTATAACAAGTTACACCTTCCAGATACCGGGACGCATCAGGAGGCATATTTCCGTCCCGAATCCAGTCATGAACACCATGTTGAGAAGGGATTTTACCGGTTAAAAGACTTGCTCTGGCAGGTGAACAGACAGGTGAAGTACAAAAGAAATTGGTAAATTTCGCACCATTTGAAGCAAGCTGATCTATATTGGGAGTTTTTATCTCATGGTTTCCGTAACAGCCTGCCGCCCAGGGACCCTGATCATCGGACAATATAAATACGATGTTGGTTTTTTTCTTCTTTGTCATAAATGAACCTCCCTGCTGAAATTGGAAATAACAAATTCCCAAAAATAAAGTTGTTTTATATCGTATCACGATATTATTCTATTAATCTGAGGCCGTCAAGCTTAAAATCCTTTACAGACTTTCTTCATCCGGAGTACTATGATGAGGAAATGAACGAGAATGAAAAAAGAATTCTGACACTACTGAATAAATCCGGTTCACTTACAAAACCTGAAATCTGCAAAAAAGGACATATGGGTTGGGCCACAGCAGTAAAACTGATAAACCGTCTGCTGGATAGCGGGGTTATTGAAAATGCTGGAATTATTAAGCGCTCATCAGGTCAGGGGAAAAATCCTGAGGTATATAGATTCTCAAACAACATTCCTTTAGCAATTGGTGTAGATGTAGAATACAAGCAGACAAAAATAATATTAACGAATTTAAAAGGTACTATTTTAGCGAGTTCGACCCGTAACACACCCAGCAACATGGATATATCTGAATTAAAAAATTTTCTTTCAATAAGTATTTCTCAATTCATGTCTCAGCATGTATTAGAAAAAAATAAACTGGCTGGAATAGGTATTGGAATTCCTGGAATAAGTAAAGAATCATGGGTTAAGCATAAAGTGAATTATTCAACAGATCTTTCTTTATATCTGGAAGAATATTTAAATACAAGGGTTATAGTTGATATCAATGTCAGGGTTTATACAGTATTTGAAAAATGGGAGAACCGGACATTTTCACATGATGATTTTATGTTTATCACAATACGCTCCGGTATTGGATCCGGGATATTTATAAATGGAAGTATATATTATGGTCACCAGGAACATGCCGGTGAAATTGGACATATGACAGTTAAGAAAAATGGAATAAAATGTGTATGCGGCAGAAAAGGCTGTCTTCAAACTGAGGTGAATCAAAACAGCCTGTTTAGAGAATATTTGCAAAAAGTACTCAATAAGAAAAATATTTCAATAGACGAACCACCTCAGGATGAACTGCTGGCGAATCTTCCGGATTTATTCTCACGAGCAAAGCGGGGTGATAAGGCAGCTAAAAAGATTATAAACCAGGCTGTAAAATATTTAGGAGAAAGTATTGCAAACACAATACTCATTCTAAATATACCGCATATAATAATCAGCAGCCATTTTGGTGAAGATGGGGACGTTATACTTAAACCCCTGGAAGCAGAAATCAGAAAAAGGATAATATCTCAGATGGAATTTACCTTATCCTATTTTCCCCTGGTAAATAAAGGATTTACCCTGGGTGCCGCCCTACTGATATTAAAAGATTAT
>DAOWEB010000288.1 GCA_030638735.1 Spirochaetaceae bacterium | reverse complement strand
TCTCTTTTGATTTTTTTGTAGCACAAATCGGGCCTGCAGTTAAGGCTATTGTTGAACTTAGAGGTCTTGATTATCCAGTATTGGATGTAGGCTGGCCTCCTCTGGCTGCAATAACCTGGGGTTCCTGGATTGCACCTCTTTCTATTCCTATTATTATATTTATAAATTTTCTGATGTTATCAACAGGAACTACAAGAACTCTGGATATTGATATCTGGAATTACTGGCACCTTGCTTTACCCGGTGCTTTTGTTTTAGGTGCAACAGGTAGTCCTGTTTTAGGTATTCTTGCAGTTGTAGTAGTAACTGTTTACCATCTAAAGACAGCTGACTGGTCAGGGGTTTATGTTGAAGAAGGAGTTGGTTTAAAGGGAATGACTGTTTCTCCATTATCGGTTTCCGGACTTGTTCCTCTTGGAGCAACATTAGATAAGCTATGGGACAGAATTCCTTTTCTAAAAAAATGGAACTACAACCCTGAAGAAAAGGGTACAGACCCAGGTCTTTTAGGCGAACCGATGGTTATAGGTCTGCTTGTAGGTGCTCTTCTTGGCATTGCCGCTGGTTATCCAGCAAAAGAAGTTCTTGAGCTTAGTGTTCATATAGCAGCTGTAATGTTTTTACTTCCAAAGAGTGGTGGTCTTATAGGTGAAGGTATGGAACCTGTTTCCAGGACTTTAAAAGAAAAAATACAAGCACGTTTTTCAGGGAAGGAACATATATTTATAGCATTGGACACAGGGATGCTTATGAAACATAAGTCTGTAGTTATTACAGGGCTTATTCTAATGCCGATATCCCTAATTCTTGCAGGATTAATTCCAGGGAATCGTGTTATTCCTTTAGGAGATTTACCAAATCTTATTTCAGTAATATCCGTTATTGTACTCGTTCACCGCGGAAACGTTATTCGCGGAGTTCTAACTGGTATACCATTGGTAGCAATTTATCTGTTTATTTCCAGTAACCTTGCAGAAATGATCACAAGATTATCAGGCTCTGTCGGGATGGAGTTTGGTCAGGATCAGCTGATCACTGCTTTTACTGATGGAGGAAACCCTGTTAGATGGTGGGTTTTGCGTCTTTTTCAAGGTAATTTATTTGCATTTATACTTATACCTGTAGTTTTAGGAATGCTTTTTATTGCCCGAAGAGAAGCTTTAAATAGAGAAAAAAAGCTTAAAATTGATGCATAATTTAAATTTACTATTTAAATATTTCTCCCGGCTATAGTCGGGAGAAATATTAGTTAACAATCAATCTTTTTAGTTTTCCATATTCCCGTCGAAATCAACAGTAGATGCTGAAAAATTATATTTTTTAACAAATTCAAAGGATTCTTTAGCCCCCATATTCCTGTCCATTCCATTATCTTCCCATTCTACAGATAGAGGTCCGGTATAGCCAATATCATTTAGTGCCCGGATGATTTCTTCAAAATCAACATCACCATGTCCCAATGATCTGAAATTCCATCCTCTATTAGCATCACCGAATGGTAAGTGAGATCCAAGAATCCCACTTCTGCCGTCCAGGGTAACTGCAGCATCTTTCATATGGACATGATAAATTCTGTCTCCGAAATCCCTGAGAAAAAGATGAGGTGTTATACCCTGCCAAATAAGGTGACTGGGATCAAAATTCAGACCTAATGTTTCCCTGTTTTCAAACTTTTCAAAAAGACGCTTTGTTGTCCAGTAGTCGAATGCAATCTCTGTAGGGTGAACCTCAAGAGCAAATTTTACTCCCTGCCGGTCGAATTCATCAAATATTGGTGTCCAAAGATCATAGATCAATTGAAAACCTTCTTCTATCATTTCTTCTGAAGTCATTGGGAATGAATAAAGATATTTCCAGATTGGGGAACCCATAAAACCTGTTACTACTTTACAGTCCATTGCTTTAGCGGCCTTTGCAACGTTTTTCATTTCTTCAACGCCCCAGGCTCTGATTGCTTCAGGATTACCTGCAAGCCCTGCCGGAGCAAATCCATCCAGACGTGGATCCCATTTATCACCCACACACTGACCGATAAGATGTGAACCTATAGCCCAGCACTTTAATCCGTTAGCTTCCAGGATAGCTTTCTTTTCTTTTACATAAGTTGCATCCTCTGCTGCTTTTTTTACATCCATATGATCTCCCCAGGTACAGATCTCAACACCTTCATACCCGAAAGATTTAAGTAATTTACAAGCATCACTAAATGAAAGATCAGCCCACTGGCCAGTAAACATTGTAATTGGTCGACTCATTTTTTATCTCCTAATATTAAATTTTTATCCAGATTGCACCCTTTTCAGAGCTTTCAACACACTTTTCTATAAATTTTACACCTGAGGCTCCCTCTTTAGGCGTTGGGAAGTCGAGATCGGCATCTGACAGCTCTTCTCCGGCTTTATTCTTTGCCAATGCACCAATGAAGGTTGTGTAAATAGTGCCAAATGCTTCAAAGTATCCTTCCGGATGACCGGCTGGTGTTCTACAGATTTCTGTAGGCCTGGGGTAAAAAGAATCACGTCCCCGGCTTAGAATTTGGCTTGGTTTATCAAGGTAGCTTACTTTTAAATAATTTGGATCTTCCTGCCTCCAGCTAAGAGATCCTTTCGATCCATACACTCTAATACTAAGATCGTTATCGTGGCCGGCTGCTATTTGAGAGCTCCAGTAGATTCCTGTAGTGCCGCCTTTATAATTAACCATTATTGTAGCATTATCATCCAGAACTCTTCCTTCAACTATTTTATCAAGTCTTGCACATAGACTTTCAATCTCCAGTCCTGTAACATATGAAACAAGATTTTCAACATGGCTTCCAATATCACCTACACAGTTAGATATTCCGCTTTGATTAGGATCTGTTCTCCAGACTGCCTGTTTATTATCAGGGTTTTTTTCAATTGGTTCAGATAACCATTCCTGAGGATATTCGGCATTTACGAATCGTATATCTCCAATTTTACCCCTTTTAATCATCTCTCTTGCCTGCTTGACGGCGGGGTATCCAGTATAAGTATAGGTTACACAGAAAAGCAGATCTTTTGCTGCAGCTAACTTCTCCAGTTGTTCTGCTTCGTCAGTACTGGTAGTAAGTGGTTTGTCACATACAACATTGATTCCATTCTCCAGAAAAATCTTTGCTATTTGAAAATGGGTGTTATTAGGTGTGACTATGGACACAAAATCTATTCCATCATTACGTTTTCCTTCTTCGACCGCCATCTCCTGATAAGTTTCATACAATCGTTCTCTTTCCAAATGTAAAGCTTCACCTGATGCAAGGGTATTAGCCAAATCCCGTGAGAAACATCCTGCAGTTAAAAGAGCTTTTCCATCCAGTCCGATAGCCCTCCGATGAATATCCCCTATAAAAGCACCTTCACCACCACCTACCATGCCATACTTAATTGTGCTGGATATTTTTCCGCTTTTGCTTGCTTCAATCATCTTTTTCTCCTTACTCGTAGTGTTTAATAAAGGGAATATTGTCTATATTTATATCCGGGCCAAAGAATTTATAAAGAATAATATTTTCATTTCCTGTATTAACAATTTCATAACCTTCTTTCGCCTTTGCTGATGAAATTAGTAATTCGTCCCGGCTTTCATTGAGACTCACCTTTTGTCCTTCCATTGAATATCCATCAACATCACCTGAACCTCTCCACATAAAAACACCATGAACACCATTTTCCCTGTTAAAGAAACGTTTCCCTGGTTTTACAGTAAGTCTCTTGCCGCTGAATTTAACAGTGTTATACCAGACCCACTCCTCCCATGCTCCATCCGTTTTAGTTTCTTGAATCATTTGAGGGCTTAGGTGATGGTTTTCATAGAAATAAGGATCGGCATTAGCTTCCCAGTCAATTTGATTAAGAACAGCTTCTTCTCTATCTTTATCCCATGCCTCTTTAGTCACATGATGATGAAGAAGTTCTTTCCCAATTTTTAGACCATCTATCTCAGCCTGAAGCACGGCCATAACATCAGAAGATTCCTGTAATTCGAGAGTTAATGCTGTACCAGGAGCATGAAGTAACCCTGCTGGCAAGTGGAACCCTTCTCCCGGAACATTTAAATATGCTTTTGAATATTTAAGTATTTCTTCGCCTTCCCATTTTTTTAAGTAAGGGAGAAATATTTCTTTTTGTTTATTATTTTTTACAATAGAAGTATGTACCCCAAAAAATGTTTCAGGATGTGGTCCAAGTGGTTTGTCCAGGAAATGGTAGGCTTCTTCTTTTGAGTTCATTCCTACCTTTTTTGCATCTTCATCTTTCTGATGTATATGATAAAAAATTCTGGAACCAAAGTCATAGATCTTAAGAAGTCTACCCAGATTTTTGTGATATTTGGAATAGACTTTTCCAAGAATTTCCTCTTTACATATTTCAAGAGCATCTTTCAAAAGAATATTTTCATTTTCTATATTAAGATAGGACAGACCTTCATTTTTTTCTTTTACCAGATTATCTACACTGGTTTCGGATACCAGCCATCTTTCACAGATATAACCACGCTTACCTACATCGTATTCTTTATCTGTTAAACCCAGTCTTTTGCCGGGAGGCATAAAATCTCTTGCAACCCAACATGGACGAAGAGCTAACTTACCCTTATTTTTTTCGAGCTCTTGCAGCACTAAACTACGAATTTGACTATTATTCATTATACTCTCCCGCTTGCATTCAATGCCTGGCAGAAGTGTATCTCTGTATGTGTAATAATATAATAAACCCACTTCTGGTAAAAAACAAGTAAACATTAAGCTTTTTGCGCTGTATCACATTGCATTTTTAATTATTATCCCTCCTTCATCCATTAAGTTGGAGGAGGAAAACTCTAAGTCTTTATGTATGCTTCTCCTTTAAAGAACCTTCTGCGATACGTATATCTTTTAATGCCTGAGTGTACTCTCTGTCAAAAGTGGCACATCCTACATTTTCCTGATGGATAAGAAATTCAATGCAATTATCACATGCTATACACCATTTTTAATTCATTTTCACAGCATCGCAGCATTCCATTGCATTAACGGCAAAACGGTTTGGGGCTTCAAGGTTTCCAATTTTTAAAGGTTTAACATTTGTTTATAAAAATTTCATTTATACATAAATATGTATTATGACTTATCATAATTCACTCCTCGGATATTATTTTTTTTGTGCATAATATTCATTTAAATATTCAATTCCTGATGGAAAAGGTGTAGTAACTTCTATTTCAATAATATCTGGAGTACTCACTAATAATTGTATACTGGAGTTCAAAATTTCCAATTCCATATTTGCCATACTAAGTTCAATAGGTTCATCTTTAGAGCTAAGAAAAACAAATCCTTCTTCACGTTTAAGTAGTTTATCTATTTTATTATATTTCCTTTCAGGTATTCCCAGTGAATTAAGAGATATTACTATGAATAAAATTTTATTTTCAAATCGTCCTCTTATTGATAATGATCCATTATCAATATTAAGAGATAGAGTTCGAATAAGAAAGAATAATGATCTAAGTATTCTATTTTCATCAATAAAAACTATTTCTGGTAGATTTGAAGGAATCTGATAATCGATTTTTAGTTTATCATTCTGAAAATTATTTCCGTTTAATGATCCTTTCAACAAAATATCCAGTTTAGTAAAAAGAAGCTTTGGGTCTGTTGCTTTATTATTCATTATAGGGTTACTAAATAATTTTTGTATAAATGTATTAAGTCCTTCTGTGAGTAGTCTTAGTTGAAGAGCTTCAGTGGATTCAGGAGATTTGTTTTCATTAACTTCCAGTACCTCTAAAAGTTTTTCTGATAAACTGGATAGTATTCTGGCATGTTGATCAGATAATTCCTTCTGTTTACTTTGTGCTTCTTCGAGAGCTTTTCTGGTTATTATTCTGTCTGTAATATCCCGGCTGATTCCTATTAGCCCAATAATTTTACCCTGATCATCATGAAAAGGGGCTTTATATACTTCAAATGTTCTTTGCCTGCCGTTTGGATAGGTCATGACTTCTTCATTTTTTATCGGACGGTTATTCATAAAAACCATTTCGTCTCTTTTCTGAAAGAAATCAGCTGCTTCTTTGGAAAAAACTTCATAATCCGATTTTCCTACTATCTGTTCCCTTGAACATCCCATAATGTGGCAGACAGCTTTGTTCCCACCTAAGATGACCCCATGTGTATCTTTAAAGAAAATCAGATCCGGAGAGGCATCGATTATATTCTGAAGAAGAGAATAAGCATTTTCCTGTTCTTTAATTGATGTCTTTTGTCTTTGTTCAAGTGTATTAATATAATTACTTCGATACTGGGTCGGACTAATAGAGAGGTATTGCTTAAATGTTTTACTAAAGTGTGCAGCACTACTGAACCTAAGTTCTTCTGCTATAACTGCAAGAGCTTTGTTTGTTGTCAACAGCAATGCCACTGATTCCTCTATTTTAATTCTTGTGAAATATTTCATTGGTGTTGTACCCATGCGGCCTTTGAAAAGTCGGATACAGTGAGGTTCAGATATACATAAATGGTGACATAATTTTTTTAGTGTAAGCTCTTCATAAATAAGTTCGTGCATATATTTTACAGCTTTTTCAATATACTTATGATTGTCACTGTTTGATATAGTTTTCTGTTGATATTTCGGAAGGTTGTACAGGAAAGCAATAAGACGGTGTCGTGCAGATTCTTTCTGATATAAGTTTTCAGAATTGAGTTTACCCAGGATCTCTTCCAAAGTCATTCTCTGATTTGAATTTATTGCAAATGATTTCTGGGTAAGCTCTGATTCAATATATCTCCGAAAATTCTTCTCATTATCCTTTGGTTTCAATGCTATTATAAAATAACCAAGGGTTCTGACTGTTTTTATGGGTGTTATAGAATAAAGGTCGCCAGGGTGAGTTATAAAAAATGATCCTGATGAAATTGGATATTTTATTTTATTTATCCTGAAAAATCCGTCCATGTTGGAAAAATAATGAAGACGGAAATCTTCTTGTTCCTGTATGATTAGACTGTTAAAATAATGAGATTTATCATAATTATTGGAAAAACTTAGAAAATTGTAGTCTTTTATCTCCATAGAAGCCTCTTTAAGATAATATTATATTCCTAAACAGCAATAAAAGAAATTTATAAAATTAACAGCTATTTATATATAATTATCATTTTAAATAATAAATAAATAAATAAAAAGAGAAAAATGATAAATATATGATATAAGTTGTGTGTTTTGAGTATTAAATTATACAATAATCGGGGTGATACTTACAAATCGAAAAATAGTTTGGATGCTTTGGACTGAGTTATATTTGATATTCTGTTAAATATGAATTCGTATTTTAGAGAACAAATATTCGGTAAATCGTACAAAAAGGAGGTAAATATTAAAAGTTTGGTAAAATTGGCTTATTAAAATAGCCAATATTGTAATTGAATCAATTGAAATATTTATACTTGCCTGGCAATGGGTCCTGTATGTGTGTGTATATTTTTTATGAATCTTTGGAGGTTTTTTTTATGAAGAAAAATTTAATGTTATTTTTACTGATACTCGTTTTAAGTGTATCTTTCCTGTTTGCCGGTGGCGACAAAGAAGCAGCAGATGAGGATCAATTTATAACTATTCATTGGGCCCAGTGGGCACCTGCAGATTATTTACAGAAGCTTAGTGAAGGCTTTACTGCAGAAACTGGTATTAGAGTTATAGTAGAGCAGTCCCCATGGGAAACTTTTGTTCAGAAATATAATGTAGAAATGATAGCACGAAGTGATGCCTGGGACATAATTGTCGGAGACAGCCAGGATCTTGGAAATATGGCAGATAGTGGACACTATGTTGATTTAACAGATTTTTTCGCAAAGCATGATCTTGCAGATAAATTTACAGAATCTTCAGTAGCAGCTTATGCTGAATATCCTGCAAAATCCGGAAAATACTGGGGAATACCTGCAGAGGGAGATGCACTGGGATGGGCATACAGAAAAGATCTCTTTGAAGATCCTGAAAATATGGCAGCTTTCCAGGCTCAATACGGTTATAAACTTGATATTCCTGCAAACTGGGTCCAAATTCATGATATAGCAGAATTTTTTCATGATCCTGATAATAGTTTCTATGGAATAAGTATATATGGTGATAATGGTTATGATTCCCTGGCAATGTTTGCAGAACAAATGATCTGGACATACGGTGGTGATCTTGGTGATTATTCAACAGGTCAGGTTTTAGGTATTTTAAATACTCCTGAATCAGCTGAAGGTATAGAGATGTACAAAAGTCTATTTCAATTTGTTCCACCTGCATTTAACGATGCCTTTTTTGTAAAAGCAAATGATGCATTTACAGCTGGTATTGTTCCTATGACTACAAATTTCTATGCTTTTCTACCTGCATTAGCTAATGAAGCAACCAGTCCTTACGCAAAAGATACCGGATATTTTGCATGTCCACCACAGGTTGGAAGTGATGGTGTTGAAAGACAGTATTCTGCATTAGGCGGTCAGGGAGCCAGTGTTGTTTCTTATTCAAAAAAACAGGATCTTGCAATGCAATGGCTGGAATGGTTTATCAGAGATGATGTTCAGTTGGAATGGGCAAGACTTGGTGGATATTCATGTTCAAAAACTGTTTTGGAATCTGATACTTTCTTAAATGCAGCACCATATAATCCTTCATTTGCTGAAACTCTGAATATTATGAAAGATTTCTGGAGTCATCCTGATTATGGTGAACTAATGGAAATTTTTTCAAGAACAATAGGTTCTTATATAATTCGTGATACTGGTAGTGCTGAATCAGCTTTACAGGAATGTGCTGAAGAGTGGGATGCTGTTATTAATAAATAATTATCTAAACTAAAATAATTTACCCGGCTGTAATGTAATTACAGTCGGGTAATATCTAATCCGAGATATATTTCGGAGAAAGTTTTTTTATTAAACGCTAAGGATGCTTATGTTTTACTTATATAAATTAGGTGTGTTTTTATGAATATGAAAAGCAGAAATATGCTATCAAATCCCCTGAAGAAACAGATGAGTGAAGTAGCTTTTGTTCGTATGTGTATTCTTCCGGTTTTAATACTGTTGATTGTTGTCAATGTTTTTCCTTTGTTTTATTCACTTATTTTGAGTTTTAGTGAATATTCAGCAAGAAAAACTATTGCTCCGGATTTTATCGGAAACGCTAATTATGAAAAACTGTTAACTGATCCTGCTGTTTGGATCAGGTTTATTACTACCGCTAAGTACGTTGTATTGTCCGTAGCGGGAGAAATGATACTTGGTTTTGGGATTGCGTTATTGTTACAGGAAAAATTTAAAGGAAGAGGAATCCTTCAAACTCTTTTAGTTCTTCCTATGACTATGTCTCCTGTAATTGTAGGGCTTATGTGGAAACTGTTTATGGATCCCAATTGGGGAATGTTTAATTATCTTCTGGGACTTGGAAGAGTAGATTGGGCTCAAAATCCGGCTATAAATCTATATGCAATAGTTATTGCCGATATCTGGATGTGGACACCATTTGTTATGTTACTATCCATAGCTGGTCTGTCTGCTGTTCCAAAGTCATTATATGAAGCAGCAGAGGTCGACAGAGCCTCATGGTGGTTTAAATTTACCAGGATTACTTTACCAATGGTATCTCCTCTACTTATGATTGCTCTTATTTTTAGAGTAATGGAGGCTTTTAAAGTTTTTGATGTACCTATGGGTATTTCAGGTACAGGTTCTGCCGCACCGCCTTTAATAGCAATGAAGTTATATAAAGATACATTCCTTACCTGGAAAACAGGTTATGGATCAGCTCTTGGATATATTGTTCTTCTAATTGTAATCGCAATTACATCAATATTTGTTAAATATCTTAATAAGGTTAAACAGGAGGGGTAGCATGGCAGGAATTCGAGAAGATAGAGGAGTTAAACATTATATTGTTATACTTGCTCTTATTTTAATTACATTTATTATGATGATACCTCTGCTGTATATTGTAAATACTTCTTTTAGACCATGGGCGGAAATTAAGCAATATCCTCCCAAAATAATATATGAACCAAGTATAGGTAGCTATATTCGTGTATTTACTGCACGTACAGTTTACCCTCCTGGAACAAAACCAAGTCAGGAAAAACTGGATTCAATGAAATGGTATGAGCATATAGTTTATAGGGATACAAATGAAGAAGTGGTTAGAAAAGGTGATCTCCCCAAGAGGTATATGAACAGTCTCATTATTTCAATATCCACAACTTTACTAACTATAATATTGGGGACACTGGCAGCTTATGGTTTTTCACGCTTTAAAGTAAAAGGTGAAGGGAACTTAATGTTTTTTATCTTAAGTACCCGTATGCTGCCTCCTGTTATTGTAGTAATTCCCATTTTTCTTATGTACAGAACTGTAGGACTTAATGATTCACATCTTGGACTTATACTTCTTTATACTGCCTTCAATGTATCATTTGCTGTATGGGTTTTGAAGGGATTTATCGATGAAATACCAAGAGAATATGAAGAGGCAGCTATGGTCGATGGCTATACTCGTTGGGAAACTTTTCGAAAGATTGTTCTTCCTCAGAGTGTAACAGGAATAGCTGCTACAGCAGTATTTGTTTTTATATTTTCATGGAATGAATATGCTTTTGCATTTTTATTAACGAGAAATACAGCCCAGACTGTACCTGCATGGCTTCCCTATCAGATGGGAGTTCTTGGATATGACTGGGGTGCTGCTGCAGCCGGATCGGTACTGTTTTTAATTCCTGCTATGATTCTCACAATTCTGCTTCGAAAGCATCTTGTTCGTGGAATTTCATTTGGTGCCATAAGAAAATAGGAGGGCATATGACAACAGCATTTTGGATATCAATAGGAATATATATTATATCAATTGTTTTTTTTAAAATAATTTTTCATGTAAAAAGGGATATTCTTCTGACCATGGCCATGTGGTGCATGCTTGGGGGTATTTTCTTTCTGGTTCAGCCTTTGTCTGCATTTCTCTTTCATTATGGAATTGCAGTACTCGGTTATGGTCTATTGTGGTGGAATATTGCAAATAATTCTAAACCAGATGAAGCTAAACAAAATTAAAAGGAATAAAAAATGAAATATGGTATGAATACACTTCTTTTTGAAGCACGTTTTACAAATGAAGCAGTAGCAAAATTCCCCAGGTTTCGTAATATAGGATTCGATGGTGTTGAAATTGCTCTGCAGGAAAAAAAAGATATTGATACAGTATTTGTTAAAGAAAAGCTTGCAGAAAATAATCTTCAGTGTGGAAGTCTTTGTGCACTCATGGGTAGTAAAACTGATTTAAGAGGGCCATCCCCGGAAGTCATGGAAGGTGGTAAAAACTATATTAAGGATCTTGTAGACACGGCAGTGGAACTTGGAGCTGAAGTAGTTGTCGGACCTCTATACTCTGCAGTTGGCAGGGCTGAAATGGTTGAACCTTTACAGAGAAAAAAAGATTGGGATCTTGTTAAATCAGGGCTGAAAGAAGTTTGTCATTATGCAGAAGACAAAGGGATATATCTTGCCCTTGAACCTCTTAATAGATTTGAAACAGATTTTATGAATATAACTTCTGATGCAATTAAAATGATAGATGAAGTTAACAGCCCAATGCTTAAAATACACCTGGATACATTTCATATGAGTATTGAAGAAAAAAGTTCTGCTGATGCAATCAGGAATGCCGGAGATTTATTGTACCTGCTTCATGCCAGTGAAAATGACAGGGGAGCTCCAGGTACCGGTCAGGTTGACTGGAAGGGTATTGCTCAGGCTGTAAAAGATACAAGTTACAACCGTTGGGTTGTTATTGAATCATTTACACCTGATGTGGAAATTATTGCCAGGGCGGCTTCAATCTGGAGGCAGACTGAGAAAGATGGATGGGCTCTTGCAGAAAAAGGGTTGAACTATCTGAAAGATTTGTTTGAAGTTTAATATGATTATAAGAACAAGTCTCTCAATGCAAATAATAAATATAATAAAGGGTGTGCTTCATGGCTGAGATAGTTTTAAAGAATGTCTATAAACACTTTGGTGATTTTACTGCAGTAAAGGATCTGAATTTAGAAATTAAGGATAAAGAATTCCTTGTTCTTCTGGGCCCATCTGGTTGTGGTAAAACTACTACGCTTAGAATGATCTCCGGGCTTGAGCTCCCTTCTGATGGGACTATCAATTTAGATAACAAAGATGTTACACAATTAAGAGCTTCAAAAAGGGATATTGCTTTTGTTTTTCAACTATTTGCACTATATCCTCATTTAACAGTATATCAGAATATAGCATTTCCTCTTAAAACCCAGGGTGTTAGTAAAGCTAATATAAATAAAGAAGTTAGTAGAATTGCTAAACTACTTCAAATCGAACATATTCTGAAACAAAAACCAAAACAGTTAGCAGGCGGGGACCTTCAACGGGTTGCACTGGGACGAGGTTTGATAAGAAATCCCAAAGCTTTGCTACTTGATGAACCCATTGGAACTCTTGATGCTAAGTTTAGAGAACAAATGCGGGCAGAATTGAAATTGTTACATATAGAATCTGGTTCTACAACAGTTTATGTGACACATGATCAAATCGAAGCTATGGAGATGGGTGATAGAATAGCCGTTATGAATCAGGGTGTTCTTCAGCAAATAGGTGAACCTCATGATGTTTATTCAAATCCAATAAACTTATTTGTAGCTAAGTTTATTGGCAGCCCTGGAATGAATTTTCTGGACATGAATCCTTCTTCCAGTGATGGTTCAAAAATACTTACTTTTAAAGGTGATGGTACTGATATAAAACTTCCTGATTTTCTTTCTGAAAAATTATTGAATAATAAAAAACTTACGAATATTACATGGGGCATACGTCCTGAAGATGTTTCAATAGTATCTCCAGGAAGTGAAAATTCCCTGAATGGAAGTGTATATGTTATAGAAAATATGGGAAATCATAAAATTATTGATATTAAACTTAAGGACGGTACTTTGATTAGAGTAAGAGAACTGCCAAATTCGAAATATAAAATTGGTGACAACATTGCGATATCATTTGACATGAATATGGTTCGTCTCTTTGATACAGAATCCGGCGATTCCATTATGGTGCAGGAGTAAATTATGGCTGAATTAAAATTAAAAGGTATTAAAAAATCTTTTCAAAATATTACCGCTTTAAAAAAGCTCGACCTGGAAGTAAAGGATGGTGAGTTTTTTATTCTTTTAGGCCCTACTGGTGCCGGTAAAACAACTACTCTAAGATTAATTGCGGGACTTGAAAAAACTGATGAAGGCGAGATTATTCTTGGTGATGATTTGATAAATAGTTTAAACCCTGCAGAGAGAGATATTGCAATGGTATTTCAGTATTACACTCTATATCCTCACATGACTGTCAAGGAAAATCTTGCATTTCCACTTCGATCAAAAAGAAGACATTTTACTGAAGAAGAAATTGAAGAAAGGGTTATGAAAGCTGCAATGACTCTTCATATTGAAAGTAAACTTGATCGAAAACCCACAGAACTTTCAGGTGGAGAAATGCAGCGTGTTGGTATTGGCAGGGCACTTGTCAGAGATCCCAGAATATTTCTTATGGATGAACCTCTTTCAAATCTGGATGCGAAATTAAGAGAAAGTATGCGTTCCGAACTAGCCAGACTTCATATTGATATGGGGCAAACTTTTATTTATGTAACACATGATCAGGTAGAAGCAATGACTATGGGGGACAGAATTGGTGTTCTTAATGAAGGGGAAATTCTTCAAATTGGTACACCCGATGAAATCTACAATAAACCGGCAAACAAGTTTGTTGCCACTTTTGTAGGAAGTCCTCAAATTAACCTTGTTGAGGCTGATTATTTAGATGGAGAAATGACTTTAACAGATTTTAATAAAGTTATTACATTAACTGATACGCAAAAAAAGATTTTAAATGAAAATAATATAAAGAAGGTGATTTGCGGTATACGTCCTGAAGAGATCACTATTGTTAAAAATGAAGAAGGAAAAAATTGTTGTACTGGGAAGGTCCGGTTAAAACAAAGTATGGGTGCAGAGGATATTCTCAATATTAAAGTAGGTGAAGGTCTTCTAAAAGCAATAGTCTCTCCCCAACTTAAGATAAAAAATGGTGATGATGTAATTCTCAATATAGAAATGTCACGAAGTCATCTTTTTGATTTTGTAACGGGAGAAGCATTAAGATAACGAATATAGTAAGAAAAAAAAGGAGCTTGTAAATGGGAAAGAAAAAATCATCAATTGGTGCATGGGCTTATATTTGGGGTGGATATTCTGAAGAACCTATTCCTCATGAAAAAGTTGTTAAAACACTTTCCGAACTTGGTTTTGATGGTATTGAGGTAGCTGCATTCCCTCCGTATCTTGAAAGCAATACAAGGGCAAATCGTTTAGCAATGAAAAAACTTTATGATGATTATGGACTTGCCCGTTCCGGTCTTGCCGCTCCTTTTCCTTCACCCTGCACCAGCAGTCGTGAAGAATACCTTGATGCAGTTAAATCTAATCTCGAAATATGTAAAGATATTGACATACCCAAATTACGTGTTGATGCAGTTGATTCTCCAACAGTAATTCCCGGCGGTATGGACTACGAAACTTGTTTTTCAAAGGTCTCAGATGTATGGAGAGAATCTGCAGAGATTTGTCAAAAAGCTGGGGTCATGTTGATTTGGGAGTTTGAACCAGGTTTTTTATTTAATAAGCCTTCTGAAGTTGTAAGAATGGTCCATAAAGTTGATCATCAAAATTTTACTGTTTTATTTGATTCCTGTCATGCTCATATGTGTGGCGTCCTGGCTTCACGGCAAATGGGAGAGAAGGAAAATCTCCCTGGCGGAGTTGTTCAGTTTGCACATATGCTGACAGGTAAAATAGGACATATTCATTTGATTGATTCTGATGAAACACTTCATGATAATGAAACTTCTACTCATGCACCTCTGGGCCGGGGAGTTCTTAATTTCGATGAAATAATGCCTGCAATTGCTGAGGCTGGTTATGATGACGAATGGTGGCCTATAGATCTTTGTTTCTGGCCAAAGGCCCTGGATGTAACCGCGGAAAATAAAGCATTTCTGGATAAACTGATTGATAAGTACGGAAATTAAGGTGGTGTTAAAATGAAAGGAAAAATGAAAGCACAGGTTTTCTATGAAACTGAAAATATGAAACTAGAAGAAGTTGACATTCCTCAAATCAGTCCTGTAGAGGTATTGGTAAAGATTAAATATGTAGGCATTTGTGGATCAGATGTTTCCTACTATTTTGGATGGAGTCCTGTGGATACACCTGATGGGAAAGGTCCGTTAATTCTTGGGCACGAATTTACCGGTGAAGTCGTTGAAGTAGGTGAGGTGCCTAAATCTCTCGGACTTTTTAAACCGGGAGACAGGGTTGTAGTTAATCCGGTTCAGAACTGCAATGCATGCTATGCATGTGCCGAAGGTAATACCCACTGCTGTAGCAATATTTCAGTAAACGGTGTATCTAAAAACGGAGCCTTCGCGGAATATTGTTCAACTCTTTATACCGGAGTTTTCAAACTGCCTGACGATGTTAGCTACAGCGATGGCGCCTTTATTGAACCCCTGGCTTGCGCTGTAAATGCCATAAATAAGCTTGAAATTCAGCCCGGGCAGTTTGTGGCTATATATGGCCCTGGAGCAAT
>DAOWEB010000194.1 GCA_030638735.1 Spirochaetaceae bacterium | reverse complement strand
TTTATCTTTATCAACTTTTTTCTCTTCCAGACCTAAAGATATATTCTTCCGTACTGTCATATGAGGCCATAGTGCATAACTCTGGAAAATAAAACCCAGATCTCTTTTTTCAGGAGGAACATATAATCCCTTTGCAAGAGAAAAAAAAGTTTGATCTCCTACAATTATTTCACCGGTATCAGCATCTTCAAGGCCTGCTATCATCCTTAAAGTTGTAGTTTTACCACAACCCGAAGGACCCAGGAGGGTGAGAAACTCACCCTCCCTGATATTTAGGGTTAAATTTCGTACAGCAGGAATACCGCTGTACGATTTACTTATATTTGAAAGTATTATCTTATCCAAGATTTTTTCCCTCTAGTTTCCAACTTCCTGAACCCAGAAATCCTGAACTTTCAATCCCTCAAACCACATAAAATCAGGATCAACTACCCAGCTGTCTAGATCAAACCATTTTTCTCCACCTGCTGCAACAGGAACAGTGTCTCTTGGGCTTTTTGAACCAGGTTCATAGTATGGACCAAGTCCCTGCAGAAGTCTGGCACTTTCCCCTTCATTATAAGGTTGAGCAAATTTTGTATCCATAGTGATGCTGATATCACCAAGGAGGAATGCTGTAAACAGTTTTGCTGCATTTGGATGAGCGGCCTGGCGTGCAATAGCTGTATATACAGGAGTAATAATATTTTCAAAAGGTGTAAGAGGAGTAACCAGTCCATTTACGTAATCTTTTGAATCATTATATCTAATATATGTATAACCTGTAATTGCAATTGGAGGATCTGTCTGACCCTTTGCACCGGAAGCCTTTGCTACCTTGCTGCCTGAACCCAAAATAATAAGATCATTATGAAGAAGTCTGTATACAAACTCATAACCTGCATCCGGAACACCTTCGTGAAGTTCAATTTTATTACCTGTCAGCTCTTTATAGGCTTTTTCAAACTCTTTTGCATGCTGAACCATGGTCCATATACCCATTTTGTTTGTAAGGGAAGCCATTGGATCTTTCAAAACAACCTTGCCTCTCCATTTTTCTTCTGTCAGCTCCCATACATTTGAGATAGGAGGTGTATCGCCATAGAATTCTCTATTGTACATTAAAACATAGCCTTCAACAATTCTTGCGAGTAGAGGTTCTCTGTACTCTTCAGGAATCTGATCAACAAACATTGATGGAACAAAATTGACCATTCTAAAATTATTTAACAGTTCATGTATAACCTGACCGGATCCTCCGGTTGTAATAAGATCCACATTGAACAGATTTGCATCCTGTTCACTTATTGTTTTTTCTACTGTACCTACCGATCCAAGGTCATGGCTCATAACCTTAATCCCTGGATATTTTTCCTCGAATACGGCAGCAACTTTTTCAACTCGGGATGAAGAAGAATAGATTACCAACTCTCCCTCTTCATTTGCAAGTCTCTCTATTTCGTCCCAGTCCTGCTCTCCTTCATATGGTCCGAGCTTGGCTTCCTGAAGCCATGCGTCCATCTCTGCAGGATAATCAACAGGAACCTCTTTTGCTCCAACGGCAAATAAACTGAAACTGTTGCCGAGAATCATAAAAACAACCAGCAAAATTAAAATTCTTTTACTCATAATGCACTCCTTAAAATATATTTCAGTAATCAGGATTCTTTAATGCCAAGGACACCCCCGGTGCCAAAAAACCTTCTTACTATAAAATTCGCACTAACAATTATTATCAGTAAAATAAGGGTCACACCATTTGCATGCTGGACCATATCCTGATCATTATATGCAAAAATTATAGATGTAAGCAGTCTTGTGCTTGGTGTAACCAGAAGAATAATTAAAGAAAGTTCCCTCATAGAGGTAATAAATGTAAGAACCATGCCTGAAAAGAAACCACTTCTTGAAAGGGGAAAAATAATCTTTCTGAAACGTGTTCCCCATGGAATACCCTGAGTTTGAGCTACCTCTTCAAGGGATTTATCTATCTGAAGAATAGCACTAATGCCTGTCCTGGAAGAAAATGGCATATTTTTAACAATTACTATAAGTAAAATCAGATAAAATGTACCATATAAAGCAGGTATAGGACCAAAGGGATGGGCAAACATACTTAAGTATATTGCACCCATAGCAATACTTGGGAAGACATAAGGTGCAAATGAAACGGCCTCTAAAGCCTTGGACATTCTTGTCCCCCTGCTTCTGACAACAGCATAGCCTATGAGCAGCCCCATAAATGCATTTAAGACAGCTGCCAGAACACCAAGTTTAAGACTGTTGAGCACTCCTCCCCAGATACCTTCATTTTTAAATATACCCGGCTGACCACTTGCAAGTTCAAAATTACTATCTCCTGTCCAGAAATGAAGCGTCAGGTTTGACAGGGAATAATCATCAGGAAGAAGCATAAAGGTGTTCCATGCCAAAAGAACTACAGGAAGTACTATTACCATTAGAAGAAAAACAGTAACCAATATTATTACAGGTATTTTCATTGACCCAAGTTTATTCAACCTGCTGCGAAAGCCTTTACCGCCCATAGTTACAAAGCTTTTTCTTTTTCCTATAATTCTACTATTAATATAGATTGCACCTGCAGCAAGAACGACCAGTACCAGTGCAAGAACAAAGGCATCTCCCTTGTTACGGGCATTTATAGAGGCATAGATTTGTGTAGGTATTGTAAAAAATCTTACCGGTAAACCCAGCAGCGCCGGAGTTCCAAATGTTCCCATGCTTCGTGAAAAAGTAAGCACAAAAGATGATCCCAAAGCAGGTAAAACAAGGGGAAATGTTATTTTTTTAAGCACACTAAGACGATTAAGGCCCGTTAGGGAACCTGCTTCTTCCAGTTCTGAGTTAATTGTTGCCAATGCACCGGAAACAAGAAGAAATGAATATGCATAATAATGGAGCCCAAGGCAAACAATAATGGGAAATGCACCATAGGAAACCCAATCCGGCGGAACTACACCAAAAAGAGCCGTAAGCATTCCAGGAGAGCCTCCTGTTCGGGTATTTTTAAATATTAAAAGCCAGGCAAGGGCCATAACCCAGGATGGCATCATATAAGGGATAACAATGACACTGTTTAGAAATTTCTTATAGGGAATATCTGTCCGTACCAGAACCCATGCAAAGAAGGAACCAATAATCATTGAAAGAGTTGTTACTCCGGCTCCTACCATAAGTGAATTAAGAAAAGGTTTATAGAAAAGAGCCTGAGCAAGACGACCGACAAAGACCCTGCTGTAATGGTAAAAAGTAAAAGCACCAACTTTTGCACCTCTGACCATTCGAAGGTCATTACGTTGAAAAGTTAAGGATGTAAGAATTATCTGTACTAATGGAGCAATTACCAAAAAAGCAAAGATAATAAGAAATATCATTGCCATTATATAATAGGTACGATAACGGAGCTTTGTTAGAGACAATTTTAAACTAATAAGTTTTGTGCTTTGAGCTTCTAATTCTGAGACCATATACTATTAAATCACAATTTGAAAAAAAAGCAAGTAACAATTTAGTAACAATGTTTACTGTTTACTCTACACTGATCTATAATACAACCATGGATCTGTTTGAATCATCATTAGACACAAAACATCAGCCCTTTGCATACCGGATGCGTCCCGAAAATTTAGACGAATACATTGGTCAGGACCATATTGTAAGTGAAGGACGTCTTTTACGTCGTATGATACAGGCCGATCAGCTTTCTTCCCTTATCTTTTACGGCCCCCCGGGTACAGGGAAAACAACACTGGCAAGGGTTATTGCAAACTCTACAAAAAGTGTATTTACAACAATGAATGCTGTTTTATCAGGAGTAAAAAACCTGAGAGAAGAGATAGACCTGGCAAAGGAAAGACTCTCTCTTCATGGAAAACGAACCATCCTTTTTATTGATGAAATCCACAGATGGAATAAGGCTCAGCAGGATGCTCTGCTTCCATGGGTTGAAAACGGCACAGTAATATTAATAGGAGCAACAACTCAAAACCCATACTTTGAAGTAAATTCCGCTCTTGTCAGCCGTTCAAGGATTTTCCAGCTTAGAGAACTGACAAAGGATAACTTATTGGGAATTGCCTTACAGGCTCTTAATAATAAAATCAAAGGTTATGGTAAATATAAAATTAAATTTGAAGAGAACGCCCTGGAACATATTGTAGATATTGCCAATGGAGATGCAAGATCTCTTCTAAATGCTCTGGAACTTGCTGTTGAAACTACAGGAGAGACCTTCCCTCCACAAAATGATAATGAAATATTTATTACTCTTGATACTGCAGAAGAAAGCATACAACAAAAAGCTGTCCTGTATGATAAAGAAGGAGACTATCACTTCGATATAATAAGTGCTTTTATAAAATCTATAAGAGGGAGTGATCCGGATGCAGCCCTTTACTGGCTGGCAAAAATGGTAAAAGCAGGGGAAGACCCCCATTATATCTTTCGAAGGATGCTTATCTCTGCAAGTGAGGATATAGGACTGGCTGATCCAAATGGACTGGTGATTGTAGAGTCAGCTGCTGCTGCATTCGACAGAGTGGGTCTTCCTGAAGGTCGCTACCATTTAACACATGCAGCTCTTTATCTTGCTACAGCCCCTAAATCAAATTCGGCTCTTGGTTTTTTTGATGCCCTGAAGGCAATTGAAAAAGAGCAAAACAGCCAGGTTCCAAACCATCTGAAAGATGCAGGTCGTGATAAAGAAGGATTTGGTCATGGAGAGGGTTACCTCTATCCCCATGCATACAGAGATCATTGGGTTGCCCAGCAGTATTTGCCGGATTCACTCCAGGGAAAAATCTTTTACGATCCATCTTCCACCGGATATGAATTAAAAATTAGAAATGAAGTTCTCAGGAAAAGGGAAGCTCAGATTGAATCACAAAACCAGTCATCCTTTCCTGAGATTCTGACTACGTCCCCACCTGATAAAAACAGGGAACAATGGTTTAAAAAACTGCTCCAGGGAAGAGGTAAAATACTAAGAGAAATTCAAAAAGAAGTTTTTTTACTGGCAGAATTACGTTCTCACAATACTGTATTGGATATAAATGCAGGAAGTGGTCTGCTTCTATGGGAAGCAGCAAGAAGAGTAAAAGAAGGCGGAGTTTACGGGCTAACCAGCAGCCCGGAAAACCTTATGTATCTACAACAGTATTCTAACCAGATACCCGAAATTGAACGTCCGGTAATATCAAATATAATACTGGAGGAATTCTCTAAAGAGGAAAAAGGGAAACTTAAATTCGATGTAATAATAGGAAGAAATTCTCTATCAAAAATCAAAAATAAAATAGAATATCTAAAAAACATTTATACTCTATCAGGAAGTGAAGGAAAAATAATTTTAGCAGAGACTATACTTTCTGAGTCTCCAAGACTTTCATCTCTTCTGTTAACTGCTTTTGATGATATTTCTGAATTAAATGTACTAAATACAGAACTTATTTCGATTCTAAAAAAAGCAGAAAAAGAAATCTATGATTCAAAAAATAACCCAATGACAAACTGGAATGGAAAGGAATTAGAGGATTGGGTAAAAGCTTCGGGATACAGAGATGTTACTTTAATCAAAAAAGTTTATCAGGAACAAAAAATTATTTCAGAAAAGGATATTATAAATTGGTTAAATCCAGCTAAATCATATTTCAACTATGGGAAGATCCTTACAGAAATAACTGAGGATGATAAACTAAACCGGATTAAAACTATGCTTATCAGGCACCTGTCAAACAAATATATTGATTGGGAATCAACTGTTTGTTTCGTAACAGGAAATAAATAGGTAATTAAAGTGATAGATTTCCTGATAATTTACAGTCCTGATCATATCTCCTAACATCTTGACAAAACCCCAAAAAATAGACATATTAGCTGGACGCTGACATGGTGGATATAGTTCAATCGGTAGAGCACCAGATTGTGGTTCTGGATGTTGCGGGTTCAAGTCCCGTTATCCACCCTTCCTGGCTTAATAGTTTAGGAAAGCGTGCACCCATAGCTCAGCTGGATAGAGCGCCGGACTTCGAATCCGTAGGTCGTAGGTTCGAATCCTACTGGGTGTATAAGTCTATTTACTGTTTGTAATAAAACAAATAGACGAAAAGATCGAATAAATATGAGAGGGCCGTTAGCTCAGCTGGTAGAGCAACAGACTCTTAATCTGTGGGTCGAAGGTTCGACTCCTTCACGGCTCATATTTTTTTCGCAGGCGAGTGTGGTGAAATTGGCAGACACGCTAGATTTAGGATCTAGTGCCGTAAGGTGTAAGGGTTCAAGTCCCTTCACTCGCAGCTATTTAATTTTTGGATAAAAAAAAGTGGAACAATGAATGCGAGAGTAGCTCAGCGGTAGAGCTCCACCTTGCCAAGGTGGATGTCGAGGGTTCAATTCCCTTCTCTCGCTCTTTATAAAATGTAATATTTAAAGGGCGATCTATATAATAGATCGCTTTTTTATTGCCCAAACAGTTTTTCGGCAGTATATTACAAACAATTTTTGAAATATCGCCTGTCTTAAGGTTTAAGATATAAAAATAATTTAGTATAGTATGATTTTCATACTACTTATGGTAACAAAAAGAGGTAATAAATGATCGCCAGTAAAGAAGTAAAGGCAAAGGAAAATTCTTCAGTCGAACTAACAGTCACAATAAAAAAAGAATCTATAAAAGAAGCTTATGCGAAGCTTCTAAACGACTATAGTAAAAAAATACAAATTAAAGGTTTTCGTAAAGGAAAGGCTCCTGCACATGTACTTGAACAAAAGTATGGTGAAGGTATTAAAGAAGAAGCAGCAATGAATATTGTTGAAGAAAGCCTTAAAGTTGTCTTTGATGAGATTGATGAAAAACCATTACCCTACTCTGTCCCATCCCTGCAGGAAGGTTCTGAGCTGGTAAATTTTGATGAAGATTACAAGTATTCTGTTGTTTATGATGTTTTCCCTACTCTTAAAGTTGGATCATACAAAGATATTGAAATTGAATCTCCTGATGCAAAAGTTTTAAAAAAGGATGAAGATCGGGAAATTGAAAAACTTAGAGAACAAAATGCTGTAGTTATTGAAAAAACAGACGGCAAAGTTGAAAAAGACGATATTGTTACCATTAATTATGTTGAACTAAACGAAGAAAGTAAAGAAATTGAAGGGACTTCCAGAGAAGATTTTGTTTTCACTGTAGGAACAGGGTACAATATTTATAAACTTGATGATGATATATTAGGAATGGTTAAGGATGAAGAAAAAATCCTTGATAAAGATTTTCCGGAAGATTTTGATAATAAAGATCTTGCAGGTAAAAAAGTTAAAATTAAAGTGACTGTTACAACAATTAAAGTTAATGAACTGCCTGAACTGGATGATGAACTTGCCCAGGATATATCAGAGAAATATGAGACTCTTAAAGATTTAAGAGCAGATGTAAAAAAGAAGATGAAGGAAACTTTAGATAAAAAACTTAAAGAACTTCAGTTTGAAAAAATTATGGATAAAGTTATTGAGGACTCTGGAATTCCAATACCTGAGTCAATGCTGAAAGCTGAAATGGATAATTCCTGGCAGAACTTCATGGTTCAATCCAGGATGGATGAAAAGCAGCTTCTTCAAATTCTTGAAATGCAGGGAAAAACAAAAGAATTACTTTTGGAAGAATGGCGGCCAAATTCCACAAAATCTTTAAAAGTTCAGCTTTTAATAGCAAAACTCATTGAAGACGAAAAAATTGAAGCCTCTAAAGATGAAGTTGAAGAGGAAATAAAAACCCAGGCCATAGATTCCGGGCAGAAACTTGAGGAATTCAAAGAACTAATTGAGAAAAATAACTATACATCACATATTGAAAATGATGTTAAAAATAAAAAATTCATTGATTTCCTTATAAGTAAAAATACGATTACTAAAGGAAAGAAAGTGGATTACCTTGATTTCCTGGAAAATAATTTTTAAATTGATACAAGAGGAAAAACTATGAACGAACAGATGAATACACTTGTACCAATGGTTGTTGAAAGGACAGGTATTGGTGAAAGATCATATGATATATATTCTCGTCTTTTAAAGGACAGAATTATCTTTATTGATGGAGAGATAAATGATCTTACTGCAGATCTTGTTGTAGCCCAGCTTCTTTTTCTTGAATCCCAGGATCCTGAAAGAGATATTAGTATATACATAAATTCTCCCGGAGGAAGTGTGACAGCAGGCCTTGCTGTATATGATACAATTCAATACATCAAACCGGATGTGCAGACAATTGCAATGGGTCAGGCATCATCAATGGGAGCCATTCTTCTTGCTTGTGGAACACCGGGAAAAAGAATGGCACTTCCCTCTGCGAGAATACTGATTCACCAGCCCTGGGGTGGTGCGCAGGGACAGGCAATAGATATTGGTATACAGGCAAAGGAAATAGTCAGACTTAAACAACTGTTAATAAAATATTTTGCCACCCATACAGGAAAAAAAGAAAAAGATATTGCATCTGATCTTGAACGAGATAACTTTATGTCAGCCGAAGAAGCTATAAAATACGGTCTTATCGATAAAATTCTAATAAGAGGTAAAGATGGCAAAAAATAAAGGTGAAGGAATGAAGGTTTGTTCATTTTGCGGTAAAAATGCAGATACCGCCCGGAGGCTGATAGCTGGTCCGGGAGTTTTTATATGTGATGAATGTATAGATGTCTGTAAAAGAATCCTTGATGAAGAAAACGATATGGTGACTTCTGAACTAATGGATGAAGTACCTACACCTATGGAAATTAAAAGGTATCTTGATGACTATGTAATAGGACAGACAGCTGCAAAAAAAGTATTATCTGTTGCTGTTTATAATCATTACAAAAGAATAAGTCAAAAAGATAAAATTACTGACGATGTAGAGATTGAAAAAGCAAATGTGCTGCTTACAGGACCTACTGGAACAGGAAAAACTCTCCTTGCAAAAACACTGGCCAGAAAACTTAAAGTTCCATTTGCTATAGCAGATGCCACAACCCTTACCGAAGCAGGATACGTTGGTGAAGATGTGGAAAATATACTGCTTAAACTTATTCAGGACGCAGGTAATAATATTGCTGCTGCTGAAAGAGGAATTATCTATATTGATGAAATTGATAAAATTGCCAGAAAAAGTGAAAATGTTTCCATTACCAGGGATGTCTCCGGAGAAGGTGTACAGCAGGCTCTTTTAAAAATTATTGAAGGGACTATTGCATCTGTTCCCCCACAGGGAGGCAGAAAACACCCGAACCAGGATATGCTTAAAATCGATACAAGTAATATTCTATTTATTTGCGGAGGAGCATTTGTAGGTCTGGATAAGGTTATTGAAGAACGTATAAGTTCCCACCCTATGGGATTTGGAGCTGATGTTAAGTCAGCAGCTGATAAAGATATTGTAGAGCTTTATTCTCATATGCATCCTGATGATCTTATACATTTTGGACTAATCCCGGAGTTTATTGGACGACTTCCTATAAATGTAACCCTTTCCATGCTTAAAATTGAAGATTTAAAAAGAATAATTACTGAACCTAAAAATTCAATAATCCGTCAATATCAAAGTTCTCTCAAACTTGATAATGTAGATTTAATTTTTGAAAATGATGCTATTGATGCAATAGCTCAGCAGGCTGTTGACAGAAAAACAGGTGCAAGAGGATTAAGGTCAATTGTTGAAAATGTAATGCTTGATATTATGTTTGACATCCCGTCCATTGAAGGTGAAAAAGAGGTTCATATTACTAAAAAAGTAATTGAGGAATCTGCAAGGCCGGAAATTATCCTTATTAAAAAAACTGCATGAATTTAAAAAACCTGCCAGGGAAAACAAGCAAATTGGAGCTCCCTTTAGTACCACTAAGAGAGCTTGTTGTTTTCCCCCATATGGTAGTTCCATTTTTTGCAGGAAGACCTGCATCAATTAAGGCAATTGAAGAAGCAATGGCTAAGGATAGAATAGTATTCCTGGCCTGTCAAAAAACAAATGTAGAATCCCCCGGTGAAAATGATATATATACTACTGGTGTCGCAGCTAAAATACTGCAGATGCTTAAATTACCAGATGGAACTGTAAGAATACTTGCTGAAGGACAAAAAAGGGGAAAAGTACTTAGATTCATTAAGCGAAAGGAGTCCATGCATGTAAGTATACATACTCCTCCTGAAAAAAGAGAAACTAACTCAACCCTGACAGCACTGATGTTAACATCCAGACAGGCTTTTTCCAGATATTTAAAGTTTCAGAAAAAAATCTCCAAAGATATTATTGAATCAATAGAAAATGCAGAGTATCCCGAAAAATTAGTTGACCTTATAAGTGCTAATATAAATATTAAACCGGAAAAAAAAATAGAGATTTTAAGTAAAGATGAAATAGAAGATAGACTGGAAACTCTCTCTATTATTCTCGAAGCTGAAAACGAAGTTTTATCCATACAGAATAAAATTAATTCCAAAGTTCAAAAAAAACTTGAAAAAAATCAAAAAGAATATTTTTTAAATGAACAGATAAGGCAGATCAATAAAGAATTAGGCAATAATGAGAATGACCCCAGTGAAACAGAGGAACTTCGAATACGTATACAACAACAAAAGCCACCTCTGGAAGTACTGGAAAAATCAGAAAAAGAACTGAAACGACTGGAAAGACTTCAACCAATGTCACCGGAATCAGGAGTCCTTCGAACATATTTGGAATGGATTGCAGACCTCCCCTGGAGCAACCAAAGTAAAGACAATTATGATATAAAGCTAGCAGAAAATATTCTTGATGAAGATCATTTTGATATGATAAAGCCAAAAGAAAGAGTTCTTGATTTTATTGCAGTTCATCAACTTAATGAATCTATGAAAGGACCGATTCTTTGTTTTGTGGGACCTCCGGGAACAGGTAAAACTTCTCTTGGACGTTCCGTTGCCAGAGCACTACACAGAGAGTTTATTAGAATATCACTGGGAGGAGTAAGAGATGAAGCTGAAATTCGGGGACATCGAAAGACATATGTAGGAGCTCTTCCTGGAAAGATTCTGCAGTCATTAAAAAAAGCGGGAACTACAAACCCTGTATTTCTTCTGGATGAAATTGATAAAATGAATTCTGATTTTAAAGGTGATCCATCTTCCGCACTCCTTGAAGTACTGGATCCTGAGCAAAACTCTACATTTGTTGATCACTATCTTGAGCTTCCTTACGATCTTTCAAAGGTTATGTTTATAACCACTGCAAATTCTGTATCTTCAATTCCTCATGCTCTTAGAGATAGAATGGAAATTATTGAAACTCCGGGCTATACCGATTTAGAAAAAGAAAAGATAGCTTCTTCCTTCATAATTCCAAAACAGATAAAAGAAAATGGTCTTGAATGGGCAAAAATAATATTTCAAAAAACTGCAGTTTTAGATATAATTCGTAATTACACAATGGAATCGGGAGTAAGAAACCTGGAAAGAGAAATTGGATCTGTAATACGCAAAGTTGCAAGAAAAGCTGTAACAGAAGGCTATACAAATACTGAATCAGATAAAGAAAAAAAAGATTTCAAGGTAACAATCTCCAAAAAAAATCTACACTCCTATATTGGGAATGAGAAATTTAACGGTGACCTCGTTTATAACAAACCAAAGCCCGGTCTTGCTCATGGACTTGCCTGGACAGAGATGGGTGGGAGACTTCTCCCTGTTGAAGTTGCCCTGTTAAAAGGTTCCGGCAAATTAATTTTAACTGGAAGTCTTGGCGATGTAATGAAAGAAAGTGCACAAATTGGCCTTTCATTTATCCGTTCTCACAATGAAGATTTTGGAATTGATGCAGATTTTCAAAAAGAACTGGATATCCATATTCATGTACCTCATGGCGCTATTCCAAAAGACGGACCATCGGCAGGTATTTCACTGAGCTCTGCAATGTTATCTGCATTAACCGGAAAACCGATACTGGAACATACAGCAATGACAGGAGAAATAACTCTCACAGGAAGAGTACTGGCCATTGGGGGTGTTAAGGAAAAAGTTCTGGCTGCTTATAGAAATAATATGACTACTGTACTTCTTCCAGCTGATAATAAAAAGGATATTGAGGAACTTCCAAAAGAAGTTAAAACAAAAATTAACTTTGTTTTTGCTTCTTCTGTTAAGGAAGCACTATTAATACTCTTTCCTGGCTCCTTCCTTTCCAGTGGAAAATAGTAAAGCTATTTGCATTCTGATGGTATTCATCAACCTAATGACTAATTACTCATATTTATTCATTTTTACATCTTATTCCCAAAAAAAACAAATGCAATATAGCAATAGCACTTTTTTTACTTGATTTAGATGGGCCTAAGCGCCTATACTTGTAAAATAATAGTACGAGGAGCAAGAACTTGAAAAAGCTAATACTGTTAATTGCCATTTTAATGATTATAAGCTCAATAACTGCATTTGCGGATACATCAGAATTTTATGTAAAAACACTGCCTATAGTGAAAGTATACGACCATACTCTGGGCTATAGAATTGTATATATGAAGAGTAATTTTGAACTTACTGCAATATACATACCTAAGGAGTGGTTTAGAACTGCTGCAGAAACAGGAGAACCACCAAAAGCTGAATTAGTTGCAGGGAAAGATTCTGCATATCCTTATTTTTCCGTTTTTTGGAAAGGTGCCGACTTTGATCATATTCGTATTTATGTGCATATTGACTTAAATAATCCAACCTGGGGTGATCTTGATCCTTTAGTCGATATTACAGAAAAATTCAATGTTGAAACCTTGAAACTTAAACTATAAAATAATTTAAACAAAACCTTTTTATTTATAGAAAAACCATCTGACTTATCAGATGGTTTTTTTCTGGAGAATTTATGAATAACTTTGATGTACCCCTGGAGCTAAAACAAAGTCTGGAAGAAAAAGATTCTTTTATACTAATTGGTCATAAAAATCCGGATGGTGATTGTCTCAGCTCACAGTTAGCCTTAGGTAGTTTTCTTAAAAGACAGGGGAAAAATGTGTGTCTTATTTCACCAGGGCCATTTAACAGACTGGAAATTGAACATCAGGAACCATACTTCCTGTCTCATGTTCCGGATACTTGGAAAAATATTGATCCTCTTGTGGTTGTTCTTGATTGTTCAACAATAGATCGTATTGGATATCTTGCAGATGAAATTGAAGGGATGAATGTTGCTGTTGTAGATCATCATGATTCCGGTATGAGTTTCGGAGATATACACTTTATTCGCCCCCATGCCCCGTCAGTAACATTTTTAGTCCACAAAATAATTGAATCTTTTAATATGGAACCAAATAAAGAAGAAGCAGAACTGCTTCTTTTTGGTGTTGCCACTGATACAGGCTTTTTCCGTCATCTGGAATCAGGTTCCGGGGAAATTTTCCAATCAGTAGCTAAACTGACCGAATGCGGTGCTTCACCAAAAGAGGTCCATTCTTTAATGTACGGAGGTAGGTCACTTAAATCAAAACAACTAATAGGAAAACTCTTATCCAGAACAAGAAGTGAGTATGAAGGAAAGCTAATATTAACCTTTGAAACAGAAGAAGATTTACATGATTTCGGTAAAGAAAATAGAGATTCAGATGCCTTCTATCAACAGATTCAGGGAATAAAAGGCGTTGAAGTCATTGTATTAGTTCGATTTGAAAGTAATTCGGAAATATCTGTAGGGTTAAGATCCAAATACTATGCTGATGTAGGTTCAGTTGCAAAATCCTTTGGAGGTGGCGGCCATAAAAAAGCCGCAGGATTTACATGGAATGGACCCGCTGAGGAAATTACAGATAAACTTATTAAGATATTCAGTAAGATTTTGTAGTTACCCCTCGATACTATTGCTATGATTTTTAGTGGAGAAAAAATATCTAAAAATTCGCAATCTCGGGGTACGGTGACGTTACAAACCACCGGTTGCTGAGTGATTTTGCTCCGCAAAATAGTATCGAAGCACCGGTTTTGTAAATGAATGTAAATAATCACTCTCTATTCGAAAATAATACTACTAAAATTGGCATAGATATTGCTTTTAATATTATACAGTTAATAATTCGTAAAATTAAAAAAGTTTAACCTAAGGAATATCTATGGAAATCAATAAGTTTAATGAGAAAGTACTAAAAATCAGACATACAAAAAAAGGAATGGAAGAGCTTGTAAATGATATAAGTCTTCAC
>DAOWEB010000144.1 GCA_030638735.1 Spirochaetaceae bacterium | reverse complement strand
TTCCATTTTCGAGAACAAGGCCAACCATAAGTGCAGTAATAACTACATACAATCTATGGGCTCCTTTTTCACGTAATGGCCGGTACGCTACCCTCTCAATAAAAACACCCAGCATAGATGTAAGAATCATTGTTACCGGAAGTGTAATGGCTAGAACAAGCCATCCGTACATTCCTGAACCAGGCATAAATTTTAATAAAAATCCAACAAAAACAAAGCCGATATAAGCGGCTACCATAAAAATATCACCATGAGCAAAGTTAATAAGCCTGAGAACTCCATATACCAGACAATAGCCCAGGGCTATCATGGAGTAAAAACTTCCCCACTGCAGAGCATTGATAATATTTTGCAACAACGTTGTTAACACTGTTTCAGCTCCTTAATAATAAAAATAAATCGGCCCCGGAATACGAGACCGATTGTTAAAAAAGATATACTTAAAATCTGACTAATAATTACGGAGCAACTGCCTTTTCAAAGACAAACTCACCGGAATCACTAACTTTTACAATAACTGCTTCTTTAATTGGGTCACCTTCACTATTGAACTTCATAGTTCCTGTAACACCTGCAAAAGACTTTATATTCTTGATTGAATCTCTAAGAGCTGTTCTATCTGCTGCAAGATCACCGGTGATTTCTTTCATACCCTTAAGACCTTCAATCATTACACCAAGAGCATCCCAGGATAAAGCACCAACGTCATCCGGAATATATCCATAAGTAGAGTTGTATCTATCTATAAATGCTTTTGTTGCGCCTTTTGCACCAGCTGCTGCATAGTGAGTAATAAAGTAGTGACCTTTTACAGAGTCTCCTGCTAAGGTTACTAGTTCTGCAGATCCCCAGGAATCGGAACCAAGAACATCACCATCCCAGCCAAGGTCAGAAGCCTGAGGAAGAACCAGGGCTACTTTATTGTAGTAGATAGGTAGAAACATAAAGTCCGGTTTCGCTGCAATCATTTTTGTTAGCTGAACAGAGAAATCCTGATCTTTCTGACCAAAACTTTCATAAGAAATCACAGATCCTTTTCCATGAAGTTTTTCAAAGGCAGCTGTAAAATATTCAGCAAGACCCTTTGAATAGTCATTATCAAGATTGTACATAACTGCTGCTGTTTTTGCGCCAAACTGCTCTGTTGCAAAATTGGCTGCTACAGGTCCCTGAAAGGGGTCTAAAAACGCAACTCGAAAAACATAAGGTCTGCCTAAAGTAGTTGCAGGGTTTGTTGACCATGGGGAAACCATAGGTGTTCTGTTATCATCCGCAACTTCTCCACCAGGAATAGCCTGTTTTGAAGAATTAGGTCCGATAATACCAATTACCTTATCCTGTTCAATAAGCTTAAGAGCAACTGCAACTGCAGATTCTGCTTTAGACTCATTATCCTGATAGATAAATTCCAACATATATTTTTCGCCGCCAATCTCAAGACCGCCTGCGGAATTAATGTCTTCTTTCATCATCTCTGCTGAAAATTTAGATGCTTCACCAACTTTTGGAATATCACCAGTCATAGGGATATTAAAACCAATTTTGATAACATTTTCCTGATCGCCGCCAGCGAAAAGGGGAACCATTGATACAAACAGTACAACGATTAACAGTAAAGTAAATTTGTTTTTCATATAAAAACTCCTCTTTCATAGAGAATAACCTGATACTTTGAATACCGCAAGAGAAACTTTATTTTTATTTGGATAAATATTATTTCTACAAAATTTTTAATATAATAATATACTCTATACCATTTTTTATTCATATAATGTATTGATTATTATCAGCAGAACATCAAATATTATTTTATTTGTTTGTTTTTTTACTATATAAATATTAATATTACTACAATTATTTTATTATTCGTTTTTCATTTTTAGAATTTCATTATTTTGCTGTATTAACTGTTCCCAATCAGTCTTTTTGCAAGAACATCAGCGTCATTACATACTTTCATTTCATCAATAGTTAAAAGCTGTTTATCCCTCATCAAAAGCCGGCCATCACAAATAACCGAACAAACATCCGATGCCTGTGCTGAGTAAATTAAGGAAGAAACAATATCCAGTTTTGGATAGAAGTGAGGTTTTTCCATATCAACAAGTATAAGATCCGCTTTTTTTCCAACCTTTATAGAACCAGTTTCACTATCAAGACCAAGAGCTTTGGCACCATTAATAGTTGCCATTTGGAGGGCTGTGTACGCAGGTACTGATGTAGGACTATGATCTGCAGCTTTATTAACCAGGGCAGTCAAATTCATCTCTTCAAACATATTCAAATTATTATTACTGGCAGGACCATCAGTTCCAAGTGAAACATTAATTCCTGCATCCAGCATTTTACTAACAGGAGCAAAACCATTACCAAACTTAAGATTACTTCCGGGATTGTTTATAACAGAAACATTATTATTTGCAAGAATTGAAATATCATCATCAGTTACTTTTACACAGTGAGCAGCATAAGTTCTATTTTCAAAAATACCGCAATCCCGCACATATTCGACTGGTGATTTTTTATAGAGACTGTAAATTTCCTCAACTTCTCTTCTGCTCTCAGATATGTGTATATGAATTCCTGCACCAATATCACCTGCAATTTTGGATATTTTTTTTAAATATTCTGGTCCACAGGTATATGGTGCGTGAGGACCTAAATCAATTTTTATCCGTTCATCATTGGAATTATTCCATTTGTGAAATATCTCAAGGGATTCATCGATTTTTGAAATATCATCAGGGCTGTTAAACACCAGACCCCGTGATAAATTAGCTCTAATTCCTGTTTCACTTACAGCCTGAGCAATTTCATCTACAAAGAAATACATATCTGCAAAAGTAGTAATTCCGGAACGAATCATCTCTGCAATACTCAGCATTGAACCTGCATAAATATCAGGACCAGTGAGCTTATGTTCAAGGGGCATAATCCTGTCATTCAACCATGTCCAGAAAGGAAGATCATCTGCATAATGTCTCATTAAAGACATTGCAATATGAGAATGAGAATTAACCAAACCCGGAAGTACAACTTTACCGGTTCCATCAATTTCTGTTACTGCCTTAAAATTATCAGGGACATTCCCAATAAAAATGATCCGGTTTCCTTTTACACCCAAATCAGCATTTAAAAACTCTGGTTTATCTGATTCCATCGTCAGGATTGTTGCATTCTTTATTAATAAACTCATGTGAACCTCCGGACTAAATTTAAATAATACTTAGCTTATCTTAGTATTTAATGTCAAAAATCAACTCTTCTTAGGTATATAAAGACGAAACTCCGAACCCTCACCAGGAACAGAAGAAACTTCAATAAACCCATTATGCTGATGGGCAATGGAATAAACCATAGATAAGCCCATTCCAGTACCTTCCCCTACATCTTTAGTGGTAAAAAAAGGTGTAAAAATATTATCCATAACATCTTTATCCATGCCTACACCAGTATCTTTTACAGTTACTACCCAATAATTTGTATTAATATGTATTTTAGGAGAATTATGAAGCTTCTTATCCTGATTAAAACCATTAACTGAAATATAAAGAACCCCACCCCAATTATTTTTCAAGACCCTCATGAGTGTCATTGCATGGGAAGCATTAACACAGAAATTTAACAATACCTGTTCTATTTGCCCTGAATCAGCATAAATTAAAGCTTCCTTATCAAAATATTCAATATTCATTGTAATTGAATGATCAAGAGTTTTCTCAATAATTGAAGAAACATGTAAAACAAGATCATTAAAATCAATAATATCCATACTAGGTTTCTGCTTACTCGAAACAGTCAAAAGCTGCTGCACCAGATTTGCGGCACGCTCTCCTGATTTATCAATTAAAGACAAATAATCTCTAAGCTTATCAGTCTTAATAGAGCCATCCGAATCAAGAAGAAGCTTTATTAAGGATACTGTTCCGGAAATTCCTGCCAAAATATTATTAAAATCATGAGCCAGCCCACCGGCAAGAGTTCCAACCATCTCCATCTTTTGAGCTTGTAATAGCTGAGCATCCTTTTCAGCAAGCTGCTCAACCCTTAAAGCCACCATTTTTCTTAAAGATCTGTTCCAAATAATTATTATTGCAAAAACTATGAAAATTAAAAAAACTGGAATTACTAAAATTAATAGTACTTTTTTAACATCAAGAAATTTCGGAGAAGAATAACTGATCCATTTTTGATAAATACTACTTCGGGAGTCCTGATCAATTGAATCCAATGCACGATTTAAAATCTGATTAAGAATTGGCATATCCGATCTTGAAGCAAAAGATAACTGGTATTCAGTATCAAAACTTTTAACCACTTTAAGTGTTGTTAATCCGTTTTTTTCTATAAGCCAGGATGCAGAGGCTATATCAATAAGAATGGCATCTGCATTTTCAAATACAACTGATCTTAAACCTTTTTCAGCATTTTCAACTAATTGTAATTTAATATCAGGATAGTTTTTTCTTAAATAGTCATGGGTAAAATAGCCATCTACAACAGCAATAACTTTATCTCCCATCCTTTCAAGATTGTATTCTCTATCGTCCCCTTTCGAGACTACAAGAACAGATAAAATATTCAAATATGGCTCTGTAAAAAGCATATACTCACTTTTTTGAGGAGTAGGAGCAACTGCAGACCAAATATCTATCTCTCTGTTTTTAGCGGATTCAACATTTTTATTCCATTTTTCAATCTGTATAATTTCAAATTTATAATCAAGCAGATTTTCAAGGATTTCAACATAATCAGCTGCTATTCCATTAAATTGATTATCCTTAATAAATTCTATCGGGGCAAAACTATAATCCGGGGCAATTTTCAAACCCTGATTGTTATTAAGCCAGATTTGTTCTTCTTCTGTAAGATAAAACTTTAATACTGAGCCTGAAAAATCAAAACCAATATTCAAAACAATAAATACTATTATTAAAAGCAAAGACAGGCTTAGTTTTATATTAAAATAATTGATATATTTATTTCGTCTTTTTTTTAAGAAAATTCGAAACAAATAGACCATTGTCAGTAAAACAATTATCAAGGAAACACTTTTTAACAGTATAGAACCATCCAGGGCTGAAACGACTCCTCCTGAGTTTTGAATTCCAACCCATGTTCTAATTATTTTTGCATGTTCTTCAGCTGTAATTCGTGCTATTACCTTATCTATAATATCTGCAAGGATTTTCCAGTCATTCCGGACTGCAATCGAAAGAAATGAAGAACCAAGATCAGGAGAGCCGCCAACTCTCAGGTTTGTTATACCGGCTTTCTCAAAATAATATGAAGCAGTAGCAATATCTGTTAGAAAAGCTGAGGATTCCCCATTCTGTACTGACTTGAAAGCATCCAGAGGACTGGAAAAAAGAAGAATGTTATCTTTTTTATAATTATTCAGAAGATAATCATGGGTATAGTAACCTTCAAGAACTGCAATATTATCCCCTGAATCAGGATCGCATACATATGCTCCAGGATAATTTGAAGGTATAATTAATACAGAATGTATTTCATAATAAGGTAGGGTAAATTCCAGAAATTCGTCTCTTTGGGGTGTTCTAACGACTGCGCTCCAAACATCCAGTTCCTTTCTTTTCATCTTTTCAACATTTACTGCCCAGGAAGATATTTTTATGTAATTAAACTCAAACCCCAGTTTTTCTTCAATTAAATGAACATAATCCGCACTTAAACCTCTATATTCATTATTGGAATCAAAGAATTCAAAGGGTTCAAAAGAAGAATCAGGAGCAAGCCGGACTTGTCCAATATGATTAGTAAGCCATAATTTCTCTTCTTCATTTAAATAGTCAGGATATTCTGCAAAAAGAGAAAAACCAGATATGAAAATATAAAATATTAGAAAAAAGGTTCTAATAACAGTACCTCCATAATATAACAAAGAAAAAATATACTTAATTCAGATTAGTAGTACTAAGCAGAATTGTCAAATTTAATTAGTAAGAAATACTCTCCTAAAACGAAAGGTCAGAACTACTGCTCCAAATGTTATTACCCCGCAAAAATAATACATTACAGAAAACCCATAGGATTCCACAATAAATCCACTAATACTGCTGCCTATAAACCCGGAGAGCCCATAACTTATTCCTCCAAAAATTGCCATTGCCAAAGCTCTGGATTTATCCTTAATTTGCTGATTAATCAGAACAATAATTGTTATATGAAGCAGGCCAAAAGAAAGAGCATGAAGAAGCTGGGCAGCCAGCATTATGGGAACAGGAGGAACCATTGCATAAATTATCATTCGAATAGTTGTTCCTAAAGCTGCCAATCCGAGCATTTTAGCAACCCCATACCGAACAACATATCGGCTGCCCCATAGAACAACAGGAATTTCAGCCAGAGCTCCTATTCCCCAAATACCGCTTATGCCCTTTATATTATAAATATCATTTAAATAAATTGAGAAAAAAGAATAATATCCGGACATACCCATTTTTATTATAAAAGCTGAAAAAATGCCTATCCAGAAAGGTAAAGGCATGGATTTTATAATATCCAAAAGTTTTACTTTTTCTTCAGGCAAATGTTTTTGCCTCCTGGCAATTTGGATTTTTGGTAAAGATAAATTACTTAAAAAAAGTGCTCCCATTAGTACTGTAAAAACAGTTACAATTCTCACTGGATTGGAAGTATCCAGAAAACCCCAAATTTGATAAAAAAACGATATTCCTACAAAACCAATACTTCCCCAAATACGGGCACTGCCATACTGCTTAACTACATCCGGTAAAGTCCTGGAAGCAAGGGCATCTGTCAAAGAAGCAATGGGTCTGTACATCATTCCAAAGAAAATTAGAACTAATGCAGCTGTAATAAAACTTATTTGTATTCTTAGAAACATAAAGGAAAGAGCTGATCCAATTGTAAGAACCAGGAGGATAATCCTGTATTTGCCTAATTTATCTGCAAACCATCCAATAATAAGAGGTCCAAAAATTCCAGTTAGTTCAAATATTCCAAGAAGCAGCCCAATTTCATACGCTCTAAAATTATGCATTTTCAAAATTTGCTGCAGATATGGAACTACAGTTGCCATTGCTGCAAAGAAAATAAAATAATTTATACTGAATCTTAAAACCAATTTAACCTCAATTTATATGCCTTATATATCAATTTTTTTCTCGTAAACCCTGTATTTCTTAATTTTAACCATCCCAAGTTTAAGAAGGGCATTTTTAATGTGAACATTATCTTCAAGAATATAGTTCGCTTCCATCCTTATTCCCTTAGGTAGAAGTGCTTTGTATAGTTTTGCATACAAAAGAACATCCAGACCCATCCCCTGGTACTCTTCAAGCACAGCCAGAGCCCAAAGACGGTAATCCTTTATTTTCTTCAAACCTGTAATAAATCGAACAAACCCAAAGGGGAACATACGACCCCTGTTTTTTTTAATTATCCTGTTTATATCTGGAAAACCCAGTGCACAACCAACAGGAATACCATTATCTTCTACAAACAATATTGCATCCGGATCAACAATAGCCTTAAGCTTCTTAACAATATTCTTCACTTCATCGATTTCAATAGGAACGTACCCCCAGTTACCGCTTACTGCAGTATTCATAATTTTCCAGATGTGCTCTGCTTCTGAAGCAATATTTTTAAGGTCTATTTTACGGATAGTTAGATTTGTTTTGTTCTTCAACAGAAAATCACTGAATCTTTTAAACCTGTCAGGCATTCTGTAACTATCGCCCATATCTGCACTGTAAACAAGAAGATCCCTGGCCTTTGAATAACCTGCATTTGTAACAAAATCATTATAGTAGGCTGGATTATGAGGAGACATAAATATCTGATCATGATCATACCCGTCTATGACAAATCCCCATTTTTCTGCTACCGGATCAATAGGCCCACGAACAGATGTCATACTTTTATCAGCAAGCCATTTCTCTGCTTTTTGAAGCAGGGATGCTCCTACATCAGGATTATTTACAGATTCAAAAGCACCGAAGAAACCTGTTTGTGTTTTATAGAATTTATTGAAGTTATAATCTATATAGACAATAACTCTGCCAACAACTCTCTCATCTATATATGCCAGAAAAAGCTGATAATCAGAATGTTCTAATACTGCATTTTTTTTATCCCTGTATTCTTTATATTCGGAAGACCACATGGGTGGTACCCAAACAGAGTCAGCTTCATAAATTTGCAAGGGAAGATAGATAAATTTTTTAAGATCTTTATTAGTTATAACTGGTTTAATGGTTACAGAATTGATCTTCAAATTATTGTTCATAAAATGATTATATGCTCAGGTTTAAAAGAAAAACAAGTAGGGATAACCATTCAGGGTTTTGTTCGGCTGCTCCTGTGAGTGGTTATCTACATTCTGTTTAAATGTTAATATATAAACATGAAATATAAATGCCTGATGATTGACCATGATGATACAACTGTTGACAGCACCCCATCAATCCACCACCCTGCACATATAGAACAAATGAAACAACTGGGGAGATCTCATGAGGCTCTAAGCCTTGAAGAGTGGTTTAAAATAAACTTTCATCCCGGTCTGGTTTATTACTTTGAACATACAATGAAATTTACTAAAGAAGAAAATAAACTTTGCTATGAAATTTGGAGAGATTTTACAACTAAAGGAGAGCATCCTCCCTTCTTCCCTGGTATATTAAAACTTCTTAACAGATTCAAAGCAGAAAAGGGAATAATAGTTGTAGTCTCCCATTCGGAGCCGGACATAATAAAAACTCATTATAGAAATCAAAATGAGTTTCCCGGGCTTTTTCCTGATCGTATTTTTGGATGGAACGGAAAGCCTGAAGAAAATAAACCAGGGATATGGCCTGTAAGAGAAACTATAAAACAGTTTGGTATTAAGAAAAAGGATATTCTTGTTATTGATGATCTTAAGCCTGGAATCCTAATGGCGCAGAAAGCAGGAGTTGATTCTGTTGGTGTGGGCTGGAGTCAAAGTCATCAGATACCGGAAATTAAGGCTGATCTAACCGAAATATGTACCTATTATTTTGATCAGGTTATAGACCTGGAAAACTTAATAGGCTAAACAACATGGTTTAATTTTAAAAAAATTGCATTCTCTTCTAAACTGAAATACAATGAATAATAGAGATATTATTGTTGGAGATTTCAGACAGAAATATGGTTAAAATTTTTAAAATTAGTAAAATTTATGTTCATCTTGCTCTTGTAATATTCTTACTAACTGTCAACACGTCCTATATACAGTCCAATACAGCATATACACCTACTGATAAAAGAACAGAGAATACTGAAACATCCAAAGAATTCCTCAATGCGGCACATCTGGAAAAAGAAATTGATTTAACAGAGGAAGAAAAAGCCTGGTTAAAAGCCCATCCTGTAATAAGGGTAGGATCAGATCCTGCCTGGAAGCCTTTGGAATTTGTTGAAAATAATAGTGAATATCAGGGAATAGCAATTGATTATCTTAACAGGATAGAGATGTCTCTTGGTGTCAGATTCCAGTTTGTCAGAGAAAACTGGCAGGATCTTATAGAACTGGCAAAAAATCAAAAAATTGATGTTTTCTCATGTATAACAAAAACACCCGACAGATCGGAATACCTCTCTTTTACAGCCCCCTATATCGAGATTCCAATTGGTATTTTTACCAGAGAGGATATTATTTTTATTGCTGATATCAGCGATCTGACAGATAAAAAGGTGGCAGTTGTGGGGGCTTATGCCATTCATGAATTATTAGCAGCCGATTATCCTGATATCAAACTTATTACTGTTCCCAGTATTAAGGAGGGATTAAAGCTCCTTGATCATAAAAATGTAACTGCATTTATTGGAAATATCCTAACAGTAAGAAATGAGATTAGAAACAACGCCTATACAAATATAAGAGTTTCAGGAGAAACCCCATACAGGAATTCACTTACTATTGGAATACGAAAGGACTGGGGTATGCTGCAGGTAATTATGCAGAAAGCCATCAATGCCATTCCGAAAGGAGAAAAGGACTACATATATGATAAATGGGTTGCAGCACCAATTGAAGAAGAATGGCTCTTTAACTATAAAAATCTGTTAGGGTTCGGTATTGGAATTATAATTATTATTACTATAATTCTAATATGGAACTATAATCTAAAAATCTCTGTTAATAAGAAAACAAAGGAGCTCAATATATATCAAAATAAATTGCAGGATCTTGTAAGGGATCGTACCCTGGAACTGGAAAAAACGAACAAGGAACTTCAAAAAGCAAAAACTACCGCCGAAAATGCAAATCTTGCAAAAAATAAATTTATTCTGCACATGAATCACGAATTCCGAACACCCCTTAATGCTATCCTTGGATATTCTCAAATTCTTGCAAAAAATGATAATATTGCATCCCTCTATAAAAAACAGATCACTGCCATTGCAAAAAACAGTAATCATCTTCTTACTCTTATAAATAATGTCCTTAAAGTGGCTAAAATAGAGTCCGGAAAAATCGATATTAGAAAAGTGTCTTTCAATTTGCGGGATTTAGCAGAGGAACTTCTTACATTCCTTAGAATTAAAGCTGAAAAAAAGGGATTAAAACTGCTACTTGAAAAAAAAATCAATTTTGAAAGAGACCTAAAAAGTGATCCCCTGCTCATTCGGGAGATTCTGATTAACCTACTTGAAAATGCAATTAAGTTTACAGAATCAGGCAGCATTGTTCTGCGTATTGGGACTGAAAAAAAAGAGGGAAAATTACGATTACTCATAGATGTAGAAGATACAGGTCCAGGCATTAAGAAAGAAATGCTCACTTCAATATTTAATATTTTTGAAACTACTGATACAGATGAGATAAAGAATGAAGGTGCAGGATTAGGCCTGACAATAAGCAGACAATATGCCAGGATTCTTGGAGGCGATTTACGTTTTTCCAGTACAATTAATTCCGGCTCAGTGTTTTCCCTGAATATTCCAGTAGAGACAGATAAAACTGTTATTCCGGAGCATAACAGGAATAATGTTGATTCTCCTTCTCCGGAAGTTGATGCTAAAAAAAATATAAGGAGTTCCTCCGGAAAGTCTAAACTGACAGGCATTCCAAAAAGCCTTATTAATCAGCTTGAAACTGCTACCCTGAATGGAGAGGCAAGTCAGTTTAAAAGTCTGATTAACGAAATAAAACAGTTTGATGCAGAGTCAGGAATCTTAATAGAGAACCTTCTTGACAGCTATAACTATGAAGCTATAATTAATATATGCAAAACATTGTGACAAAGGATAATTTTTATGGATAAGCATTTGGATGAAATAATTATTGTTGATGACATACCTGATAACCTGAAAGTATTAAACAGTATACTAACAGAGGAAGGCTATAATGTAAGGGTATTTCCAAAAGCTTCTATGGCCATAAATGCTGCTGTTCAATCACCTCCGGATCTGTTTCTTCTGGATATACTTATGCCTGAAATAAATGGTTATGAATTATGTATAAAACTTCAGGAAAATGAAAAGACAAGGGGAATACCTGTTATTTTCCTAAGTGCACTTAATGAAATAAATGAAAAAATTACGGCCTTTGAGACAGGAGGGGTAGATTTCATATCAAAACCATATCAGTCTGCCGAAGTACTTGCCCGGGTTCAAACCCACCTAAAACTACGAAGATTACAAATAAATCTTGAAGATATTGTTGAAGAAAGAACACATGAGCTGGAGAAAAAAAATAAAGAACTAATATTGGCAAATAAAGCAAAAAGTGATTTTTTGGCAAATATCAATCATGAACTGCGAACCCCCCTGAACGGAGTATCGGGGATGCTGTCTGTACTTGAATCAATGGATATTTCGGACTCTGAGAGATACTTCCTGGATTTAGCCGTATCATCAGCTGATCATCTTTCATCTATTATGCAGGATATTCTGAACTACTCTGAAATTGACTCCGGCAGACTTGGAATATTCAATCAGCCAGTACAAATTGAGAAACTTATTCAAAATACTGTCAGCCTTCTGACCCCGAGAGCCAGGGAAAAAAATATTGATATCATCATCGAAGGTAGAGTTGATTCCGAAGTTTTTTTTGGAGATAGTGCCAGAATAGCAGAGATACTTGAAAAACTCATATCCAATGCAATTAAGTTTTCAGAATCGGGTACTATTAAAATTTACTATAATGTCAATCAGGATCTAAAGCTTTCAATATCAGATCATGGGATTGGAATCCGGCCGGATAGATTAACTGAAATTTTCCAGCCTTTCCAGCAGCTGGAAGATCCATATACCAAAAAGTACCAGGGAGTGGGTATAGGTCTTGCCATCATAAAGAAACTTCTGGATCTTATGGAAGGTGAAATATCTGTAGAATCGGAGCTGGAAACAGGTTCTGTATTTACTATTATAATTCCTAATAATGCTTCAGATGCAAAGCTTGAAAAATCAAGTATTAATGTTGATTTAGATGTGAATAGGTCTGATAATCCTAACCTTAAGATACTCATTGCAGAAGATGAGAGTATAAACAGAATGTATCTTAAAAACCTTCTTAACAAAGCCGGACATCATGTACTTGAAGCACGTAATGGAGAAGAGGCACTGACAAAAGCCATAGTAGAGATTCCTGACTTTATATTTATGGATATTGGAATGCCTTTAATGAATGGTATGGAAGCAACAAAACGTATTCGTAAAACCGATGGTTTTTCTACCATCCCCATTATTGCTCTTACAGCGCACACACATAAGGAGGATATAGAAAAGTTTCTTAATTCAGGTTTAGATGAGGTGCTGAAAAAACCATTTAAGGAAAGCGAAATTCATTCTAT
>DAOWEB010000275.1 GCA_030638735.1 Spirochaetaceae bacterium | reverse complement strand
TTAATACTCTCAGAAAGAGGAATCCGGTCTTTGGTAGAAAAAGGATAACCTTCGTCTTCTTTAGTTCTTTTCTCAGGAGACATTCTAACAATTTCATGAGCTTTATGAGTGACATTGAGTGGTTTATATTGTTTCATTTGGATGACTTGATCTGCTACATCAAAATAATCACCAGCACCCCCTAAGACAAGGATTGTGGATATATTTTTTTCTGAATAAAGCGGCCTAACTTTATCAATAAAAGTAGTAATAGGTTCATCAGCTTTGCAAACAAGTTGCTGCATTTTATTATCACGAATCATGAAGTTGGTTGCGCAGGTATCTTCATCCATTAATAAAATATTCGCTCCCATTTCTATAGCTTCCATGATGTTTGCTGCCTGAGAAGTACTTCCACTGGCATTTTCAGTAGTAAAAGTGGTTGTATCTTTCTGGAAAGGGAGGTTTCTAATAAAGGGAGATATATCGGTTTTTACTATAGATCGTCCACTATAAGATCTCACTTTGACTGTCTGTGGCAGGGACACGCATTGTTCTCTCCCATCCTGGGGTATATGATTATATATGCCTGATTCTATCACATTTAGTAACGTGGATTTTCCATGATATCCCCCACCAACAATCAGTGTAACTCCTTTGGGAATTCCCATTCCTGTGACAAAATTGGCATGGGGTAGTTTGATTTCAACTTCCAGACTTTTCGGTGAACGAAAAGGGATCACTGACTCTTTATTCATTGGCTTATCACTAATCCCGCTTTCTCTCGGCAGTATAGAATCATTAGCGATAAAAGCAATTAATCCTAATGCCTCTAACTTGTTTCGGAGATACTCTGCATCTTCAGCTATTTCAATATGCTGATATAGAGTCTCCATATTGAGATTATCTTTAATTAAGGACATATTAACAATTTCCGGGAGTTCTTGTAGCAACATCTGCTTTGCTACGTTTGAATTTATATCTCTACCTGAAGCTGGTAGTCCTAAAAAACAGCGGATTTCAATAATATTGTCATCAATGACCACACAACTTCTTGCTAAAATTGATTGCCCTGGTTGGTTGATTGTAATGATTCCGCTATATCCTGTTCCACGTCTACCTCCAGACACTTTTAAACTGGCATTATAAAAGCGGCGGGTAAGAAAGTCTCGAAAAGCAATCTCCTGAATTTTTGATTTTGTCTTCAGGTTAACAATCTGATCATCATTGCGCTGAACTTGAATACGATATATTCCCGTATGGGGAGGTGCATAGGGATCTTTCGGAATTTGGTGGATAATTAGTTTAAAATTAGAAAAATCATATTCTCCAATAAGCGATTGATAGGCCCCATAATCCTTACCATCTATTGATCCTAATTTACTTATGAGTATATTACCATTTAACATCTAAGCCTCCTTGTTTTGGGAGAAACGGTTTTCATTTATCAGATTTGCCTGGATTATACTTAATATATTTCCTTGAAAGTTGGACATGATGCTTATAGCCGTTTGCAGGATAATTGTTCTGAAAAGCTACGACACTAATTCTTGTATCGTTATAGAGTACACGGATCTCATAAGCTTTATCTTCAAATATCATTGGAATTTTTTGGAATAGTATCATAGTAATTCTCCGTATAAGAGATTATAACCGATCCGAGATCTTTTTTTTCATTTAATTGTGATAAGATTAAATAAGTAACAATTACCTGCATCTCCGGTGTTTAATTGGTATATAAATAAAAGGGGTCTCATTAGTGATTCGGAAAATCGGAAGTATTCTGCTTCTATGTTTATGCCTATCCGGTTTAAGTGCAGAACAAATACATCTGACAGTAAAAGATAAAGATCTTGATATGCCTCTTGAAGGTGTCAGAATTATCAATACAGAAACAGGCGATCAGGTGTTTTCTGATTCCAGGGGTAATGCTGTGCTTTCAGTATTGGAATCCTCAGAGCGTCTTGTAATTTTTGCAGAATTAATCGGCTATACAGGCCGGAAAATGCTTATCAGAGACTTTTCCCGGCCTCTGCTAATAGAAATGATGATGGATGGAATACTGGAAGGTGAAGAACTCCTGGTTGAGGCTGAAGCTATCGGTGAGACAGATAATGAAACCGGTGTGTCTACAGTCATTGAGACAGAAGTAATAGAAAGCGCTGCTAAAATGGGAATTATTGAAGATGTTATGAGTGCCGTGGCAATCTTGCCAGGAGTCAGTTATAACGGAGGTTTCGGCGCCTATCTTTCTGTCAGGGGCAGTGCTCCTGGTGAAATGACTGCGGTTATGGATGGTTTTGTTGTTCAGAATCCTTATCACTGGGGAGGCGGATTCTCCATTTTTAATCCTAATATAGTAGAATCGGTTAAATTTTCACCTGGTATTTTCTCCGCCCGTTACGGTCAGGCCTCGGGAGGTTTACTCGAAGTAACAACCCGGACACCAGGGGACGGTCTGAAATACTCCCTTGTCAGTTCATTATCCACAATGGAAGCATTTCTGGAGTTTCCCCTGGGAGCCAATAATGAGTTTGGTTTTTTCGGTGGATTTCGTCTGACAAATTATGACATTGTTTTTGAACTCGTTCGTTCCATCATGGAGGAACAGGGGGTAACTTTTTCACGTATCCCCTATATTTATGATGGTTATCTAAAAACCTTTTACCGGCCTTCGGACAATTTTGAATGGTATCTCAATGGTTTCTGGGGTAATGACGGGATCGGTCTGGAGGCAATTGAGCCCGAAGCAGATTTAACGGCCGAAGTATCTTCCCTTTTCGATTTTAAATACAGTAATACCGATATATTTTTTAATACCGGTTTTAAATATCT
>DAOWEB010000382.1 GCA_030638735.1 Spirochaetaceae bacterium | reverse complement strand
ACCATTAAGGAGGAATAGGTGCAGATAAATATAACAGTAATTATTATAAATGTAATTGCAATTCTTGGAATTGGCTTTTCATTTTACAAGAACAGACAAAAGTCAATAATGGCCCTTAAAGTTGCTTTAAAGGGTACACTTAATATGGCTCCTGCTATTGCGATTATTATTGTCCTGGTGGGACTTCTTATGGGACTTTTTCATCATCCCATTACATCAACGGTGTCGGGATATCAAGCCTTTATTATTGGAATTGCCATGGCATCGATTGCCGGAGCTATTCTAATGATTCCATCTCTTATTGCTTTTCCTCTAACAGCCTCACTTGTTGAGTCCGGCGCTTCAATTTCCGTTGCAGCGGCATTTATTACAACCCTGACAATGATTGGCTTTGTAACCCTTCCCATTGAGATAAAAGAGCTTGGAACAAAACTAACTTTACTAAGAAATGGGATCAGTTTTATTATTGCCATTGGAATTGCTCTTATTATGGGAGCTCTCCTATGATGGATAAAGATATAAACAGTAACAAACAACAACAGGGAAATAGTATGGGTGGAAAAGATAAATCTAAAATGGCTGGTCAGAAAAAAAATAAAAAAGGCAGTTTTATTGTACTGACAGGAATTATCCTTGCTGCAGTAATTCTTCTTATTTTCTATCCTGAAAACAGAGCTCCCAGCATTGAAGCTTCATTAAATCTTCTTAAGGAGCTGATTTTAATACTCCCGGCAGTAATGATTCTTATGGGACTATTTTCTGTATGGGTAAGTAAAGAAATAGTTGTAAAATACCTGGGTCATGCTTCCGGTATTAAAGGACTGGGGCTGGCCCTTTTTGTAGGAATGATGCCTACAGGTCCTTTATATATTGCCTTTCCAATGGCTTCTATGCTCTTAAAAAAAGGAGCAAGAGTTGCTAATATCATTATATTCCTCTCTGCCTGGGCATGCATAAAACTACCTCAGGAACTGGTGGAACTACGTTTTATGGGGTTCAAATTTATGGTAATCAGACTCTCTTTCACCATTTTTATGGTAGTCATTATGGGTTTAATAATAGAAAAAATAGAAAATTATTCAAAATCTTCTCAAAATTGAATTACACATAAATAATTATAATTGCTATTTGAGGTTAATTATCTTAGAATTGAAATATGAGTGAATCTGCAGATGGAAAGAAAATATTTTTCCTCTATCCACAAAGTGTCATACAGGAAGAACTAATATCCATCCTTCTTAAAAATGAGTATGAAGTATATTTTCTTAACGATCATGTTAAAGCAACCAGAATTTTAAAACGTTTTCCTAACTCAATATGCTATATAAATATAGATGATGGTTTGAAAGAAGAAGAATGGGAAGCCTATATAAAAAATCTTAAAGCTGATGCAGAGATAAAAAACCTGGAGTTAGGTATTCTTTCCTATAATAATGACCCGAACCTTATGCAGAAATACTTAATGGATATAGGTGTAAAATGCGGTTTTATTCAACTAAAACTTGGTGTTAAACAGAGTACAGATATAATATTAAAAGTACTTGAAGTTAATGAGGCAAAAGGACGAAGAAAATTTGTTCGGGCTAATTGTGAAAAGGATCCCAGAATTGTGATGAATTTCGGATATAAAGAATCCAGCTATGAAGGCCGTATAATTGATATAAGCTCTGTGGGTATCGCATGTGAATTTAAAGATACCATACCTATAGATAATAAAACTATTATTCCAAAAATTCAGCTTAATTTAAGAGGAAGCCTGGTTCAGGCAGATGCAATTATTTTAAGCCGAAGATATGACAGTGAAAAGATTCTCGTCATGGTGTTTAATCCAAGACCTAAAGAGGCAGAACTTGAGAAAATTCATAATTTTATACATAAAACCCTGCAGAAGACGATAGAAGGGTTTTAAAAAGATATTCCATTCGTTCAGGATCATATTAATATCTTTTCCATTGTTGCTGAAGTATCCTTATCTGCCATTACAATAAAACCCTTTCTTGTATAAAGTAATTTTGCCCTGTTTCGTTTATCCACACTCAATGAAATTGACTCGATTCCTCTTGAGGAATATATTCTGATAATTTCATCTATCAGTTTTGCCCCAATTCCCTGGTTTCTGAATTTCCCTTCAACGGCCATACTTATTTCAGGTGTATTTTCATTAATAAATCCATATCCTGGGTTGACGCTGTTAAATAGTCTGCCCCAAATAGCAGCTACTAATTTTTCATTTATTACTGCCACAATTGCGAGGTCATTTGAAGAAGTACCCCAATGATCAATATATTTTGAGATATCAGGATTATCCAGAATAGATTTTGGAAATGGAGATTCTCCCTCAGGAACATAAAGAGCCAGATACAGCATCTCTCTTAGAAAATATATTTCATTTTGTTTTATTTCTCTGATTATTATATTCATCTAATTCCTTTTAACATATATTCTCTGTTGTACAAAAAACCACCTCATTATTTTATAGAACCACCATGAAAATAAAGCCGATAGACTTCTTCTCTTTCATAAAACATTTTTTCGACGCCAGTAAAATAATATAACTCCCCTTCTACCGAGCACTCATATCTATAATTTCTGTTAGTATAAAGTTCCGGACCTCTATAAGGTCTTTCTTCTGAAACCTTTAAAAGTGCATTATGAAATGTTGTATCAAAACCTTCAGGTATATCCTCTTTAATCATTTTCCCATAATAATTCATGCTCCATACTGGTAAATCATTAAAGTAAACAATTTCTTCTCCGGAAAACTGTTTATCTCCAAAATAACTATCATAATAATAAAAATTATTATCCCTGAAAGCCAAATCTTTTGATCCCTTACGGGATGAGGTGATTGCTCCTTTACCTGCAGCATATGTATTTCTTTTTGCTGTTACTAAAAACTCTCTTAGATCGTTCGTATTGAGATATTTCTTCATCTAACCTCCAAAAGATAATGCATACTAAAGGACATACAAAGAATAGCATATTAACAACACTTTGCAAATAAAAGAGGGGGTGGTGTAAGACCTGCCCGACCCTTCGGTGGAGGGGACCGGAACCGGAAAAAAGGGGAGGAAATAGCAGGGCTGGAGCCAGGGGGAGACTTCCCCATTCATAAAAAAAGGCAGCAGGAAATCAACTCCCACTGCCTTTGTAAAAAATCAACTCACTTATTTATCTTCACGCCTGTATGGCTTAAGAAGACCAGCCGGAACTGTTGCCTTTCTGGATACACTGATAAGCGCAAGTATTGTTATTAAGTAAGGTATCATTAGGAAAATATGGAATGGCAGGTCTACACCAAGAGTCTGCATTCGAAGCTGAAAAGCATCGAGAAAACCAAACATCAAAGCACCAACCGCACCCATTACAGGGTTCCAGTTACCAAATATTGTCATGGCAATTGCTATCCATCCCCTTCCACCAATTACATCGATTAGAAACATATTCTGATGGGCAAGAGTAAGAAAAGCTCCGGCTACACCAAAAAAAGCACCACCGGCTGCGAGACACAATGTCCTTGTAAGGTTAACATTAACACCAACAGTATCTGCTGCAAAGGGATTCTGACCTATAGTTCGAACTCTTAATCCTGCTCTTGTTTTGAAGAGAAATATAGAAACAAGGGGAATTAAAGCCCAGGTTATATATGTCAGACTGTACTGGGTAAAAAAACTTCCTCCCAGTATTGGTATTCTGGAAAGGAGAGGTATTGCTACTGGAGTAAATGGTGTAATAACCGGAGGAACAATAGGAGAGCCCACAACCAGTCTGTAAACAAACATTGCAAGACCGCTGGCAAATATGGTTATACCAAGTCCCGAAACATGCTGACTTAGGCCCATATAAACAGCTAATACAGCCATTAATAAGGATAGAGCAATACCACCCAGAGCTGCTACAAAAACACCGAGCCATAGATTACCTGTTGCAAGGGTTGTTAAAAAACCCAAAGCTGCACCAAAAACCATCGTGCCTTCAATACCAAGATTTAAAACACCGGACCTTTCGGTTATTATCTCCCCAAGAGTAGCAAGAATAATAGGTGTCGACATACGCAGGGTCGCTGCGATAAGGCCTGTAATAAATGTTACAGTAAATATTTCACTCATCATGATTTTGTCCACCTTATCTTATATTCTGTTAGAAGGATAAAAATAAGCATAGTCATTAGAGCAACCCCCTCAATTACTCCAACAATGTATATTGGAATTCCTGCTACACGGCTCATTGTCTGAGCTCCTACACTTATGACACTGAAAAAGAAAGCTGCCAGAGCTACACCTATAGGATGAAGATTTCCAAGCATGGCTATTACAATACCAGTGTAACCATAACCTGGAGAGACATCCATCATTAAATGATGGTGAATGGCCGCTACTTCTCCTACACCCGCAAGACCTGCAAGTCCACCGGAGATTATTGCTGTTTTTAAAATAACCATATTGGTATTTATTCCACCAAACTTTGCAGCGTTAAGATTTATACCAACACCTTTGGACTGATAACCAAAAACTGTTTTATTGTTTATAAACCAGATTACAAGGACAGCAACAATTGAAATGATTATACCCAGATGAAATCTGGATCTTGCAATAAGCATGGGATAGAATGCTGCATCCATTATGCTTGCAGATCTTGGCCATGAAGAACCGGGCATCTGCATGGGTCCAAACAGCAGAGCTCCCATTATATGGAGAATTACATAGTTAAGAAGGAGTGTTGTTACTACATCATCAACCTTTAATTTTGTTTTAAGAAATGCTGGAATAGTTGCCCAGAGACCACCACCCAGAAATCCAAAAATTATCATTACAGGAAGAACAAGAAAGGCGGGAAGCCATGTAAAATAGATTCCTACCCAGGTTGCCATAATTGCACCGGCGAACAACTGTCCTTCGGCACCTATATTCCAGAACTTAGCCCGGAAAGCAAATGCTACGGCCAGACCGGTAAGAACCAGAGGACTGGCTTTTACAAAAGTTTCAAGTAAATTAAATTTACTACCAAGTGCTCCATGAAATAAAGCACCATATGCCTTAAATACATTACCACCTGCAAAAAGAATAGGTATTGCAGTTATTAAAAGGGTTACAAATACTGCTGCTACAGGTACTACAAGTATGACCCATCCTGGTAACTGTTTACGTTTTACTATGCTCATACTTATCATGATGTTACCCCGCTCATCCAGAGGCCGATTTTATCCCTATCCGCTTCTTCTGCACTCATTTCACCCATTATTTTTCCTTCGTACATTACAATAATCCGGTCGCTGAGTAAAAATATCTCATCAAGATCATCTGAAATTAGAAGAACTCCGGAACCGCTCTCTTTTTGATCAAGCATAGCCTGATGAACATATTCCATAGCACCTACATCAAGCCCTCTTGTGGGCTGACATGCAACAACCAGCTTTGGATTTCCCACCAGTTCTCTTGCAAGAATAACCTTCTGAAGATTCCCTCCGGATAAACTCTTTACAGGAGCGTCCATTCCGTCTGTTTTTACACTGAAACTATTTATACAATTATCAGCAAAAGAACGAATTTCTTTCATATTTATAAGACCATTTTTAGAAATAGGTTCTTTAACATGACTCTCAAGAATCATATTCTCTTTAACTGAAAGATCCATAAATAAACCTGTTTTAATTCTATCTTCGGGAATTCTTGCCATTCCTTCATTTATTACTGAAGATGGACTTCCTCCTGGGATTTTCTTTCCGGAAATATAGATTTCACCTTCTTCAGGTTTTATCTCTCCAAAAAGCATCTCTGACAATTCTGTCTGACCATTACCTGAAACACCGGCAACACCAAGAACTTCCCCTTCCTTCAAAACAAAACTAAGACCATCTACTGCTGTAATACCACGATTATTCTTAACCTTTAAATCTTTTGCCTCAAGAACAGCTTCACCTGTTTTGGATTTTCCTTTATCCAGGCGTTCAAGAAGTTCCCGTCCCACCATAAGGCTTGCAAGTTCCGGTATAGTAGTTTCAGATACTTTTGCTTCTGCTACTCGCCTGCCATTCCGTAAAACAACAACTCTGTCACAAATATCCATAACTTCCTGGAGGTGATGGGAAATAAAAATTATTGAATGT
>DAOWEB010000390.1 GCA_030638735.1 Spirochaetaceae bacterium | reverse complement strand
TGCTAAAGGTGATATAATTAAGCTTAGTTTTGATCCACAATCCGGACACGAACAGAAAGGCTGGCGACCTGGTCTTGTCTTAAGTAATTATACCTTTAATAATGCAACAGGTTTTGCTCTTGTTTGTCCTATTACAAATACAAAACGTAACTATCCTTTTCATGTTCTGTTACCAAAAGAATTAGATATAACAGGTGTTGTCATGGTAGAACAGGTCAAATCATTGGATTATTCAAAAAGAAATGCAAGATATATTACACAAATACCTCATGATTTCATGGAAGAAGTCATGGCAATACATGCCGCTATATTTCAGGATGATTAGTGTATTTACAGTCTGTCCTTTTAACATCCTGTAAAGATAATACCATATTCAAAAATAGGAGATAAAAAGATGAATTTTGACAGTTTTAAACTTAAATCAATTGATGGACAACAAGTACCATGTGTGAAACTTTCCAACAATAAACAATCAGATAAAACTGCCCTGATTCTTCCAGGATTTGCTTACCCCGTTGATGGGCCTCTTTTGTTTTATACAAAACTTCTTCTTGTGGAATACGGCTTTGATGTTATTACAATAGACTACCACTATAATGAAAGAGATTCGTTCATAAAACTGAATGACAATGCGAAAGATGAATACTTTAAAAAGGACCAGCTTTTTCTTGCAGATCAGTTAATGAATATTATTAAAACAGAACCACTCCTTATATGTGGAAAATCTATAGGAACCACAGCAATTACCATTATGTATGATCATCCGCTAATTCAAACAAGACTCTCTTCAACTTCTTTTATTTGGTATACACCTGCCCGGGCATGGGAAAAACTGATTTATATACTTAAAAAAGGAAACTCTCCCTCTTTCTTAGTAGTTGGAAACAGTGATCCTTTCTATGATAAAAAAAATCATATAAGTCTTGGTAAGTTACCTGATTATATAGAAATGATTATTCCGGGTGCAGGACACCTGTTGGAAAAAGAAAATGATATGTCAGGAAGTATTGATAATATAAGTAGTGTAATAAATCAATTGGAAAAGTTGCTAAAAGAAGAATTCTTTTCTATGAATAAGTAATTAAACCTTTGAAAGAAGGTTATAGACTAACCTATGGCCAATTAACTATTACTTCCATTGCTGTACTTGCATGAGTAAGTATCATATTTTCATCATAACCAAGAAGAATCCATGTATAATCCAGATTTCCTGTCCCGGGGTTGTAATTACTACTGGTATCAAAATCGGAATTATCAGCATATACAGGAAAAAGTCTATCTACCTGCACAGATGAACGTGTAAAATCATTAAGCCCTGTTCTGCTTCCAGCAACAAGATTCTCAAGAGGAACCTTATTATCCGGATCATCGGGTATAGAGATATGACCATCAAAAAGCTCTAAAATGGCAAAACTAATATCTCCTGAAAGATCATAGGTAAATGAATCACTGGAAGGATCTAAGGCTGATGGAGTACCCGTTGTTGATATATTAATCTTTTCAACTCCGCTAAAAATGGCAGATGTAAGTTGTGCCGGATCAGTAGGGCATCCAAAAAATATGGGTACAATAAGAGAAATAACAGATATTAATACAATTTTTTTGATTGAAATTTTTTCCATAGCTTTCCTCCATTCCTCAATAAGTAACTCTTATTCCACAACCTATGGCAAATCCGAAGAAAATAAAATCTTCGGGTATTGCTATCAATCCACCCCCAAGTCCGGCACTTGAATATGCAGTTCTGGTTAATTGTTGAGGGTAATAGTAAAACCTTCCCTCGAGATAGGGTTGAAAACGTGAAAATGAAAAGAAATTAACACCGGCATTGGCGCCGAGAAGAACCATCCCCTGCTGCATTAATTCCTCCTCTCCTTCTTCACCAGAGCTGTTTTCCCTAATATCTGTAAAAACACTTCCTCCGGCCAATATACCAAGCCAGGGAGATATATATTTCCAGCCCGGGAAAAGAAAGTATTTAAAATTCAGGTTCATAGTAGCATAGTTGTACCACCTTTTCTGCTCAACAGAAGTACCAAAAAAATCAATAGTCTCACTATGATCCATTTTACTAAAGCCGAGTTCTGCATCCAGAGAAAAATTACTGAACGAGTACCCCAGGGTTGCAAGCAGAAGAAGAGATGGTTTAAAGGTATCATCCAAAGGATTATTAATCGGCTGTAAATAGAAAGCGGAAAGGCTTACATGCCAGGGATACTTATTCTGTGCCTCTTTTAATACAATACTCCAGACAGCTGGTATTTCCGGAGTAATATCAATTACTGAATCTTCCTCCATATATCCGGTTTTCACTGACTTTAGCCTGATCCTCCCGCAAGGAACCTTGTACTCAACAAGAGGTGATTTACCAGCAAGCATTCCATTTATATAAATATCACTGCCATCTGGAACAGTGGTAACCGAAAGTGTTCCAATATCCTCTCCTGCAATAATTGTACCCATCTCAAGTGACGCCTGGGTAATAATGTCAAACAAAGTAGAAAGGGGAGCAGTAATAACTCTACCATAGAGAATTTTAGCAGTTCCAACATCTACAGCCTTAAGATTAACCACTATTTTTTGAGGATCTCCTGTATAAGAGCCAATAAGAAGGACATTAGCCTTAACTAATTCACCAAACGAAGAAAGATTACTCTCTTTCATAATACCTGAAAGTTCAAGTTTAACCTCATCCATTATCTTTTCCAGTTGCCCACGCTCTACAATACTAATATCATTATTTTGTGAAAGGGTTGCAGATAACGAATCTGCCAGAGATGATGAAAGGTATCCAAGGCCGTTGCTTCCAGTCTGATTTTCAAAATTAATTACTGCAACATTTATTTGTTTATCATCAGGTTGTGAAAAGAGTCCGGTAACACTAAATATTGAAACCAAAATACCTAATATTATGCGTTTCATGATAAGATCCTATCTTTTATTACTTTATAATTCACAATATACATCATTTTAGTAAAAAAATCACTAATTTGTAATAATTTCCCATAGAGAATCTATAGCTTAATAAGAAATTACTATATTTCTGTCTACAAAAAAGAATAAATAATCTACAATTCAACCATGATAAATCTAAAACTAAAAGCTAAAGAGTTAAAAAAAGAAATTTTAGCCTTGTACTTTGCATACAGGGATCCAGAATTAAATCTATTGCCCAAACTTATAATTATTTTTACTGTTGCTTATGCTCTAAGTCCCATTGACCTTATTCCTGATTTTATTCCGGTATTGGGATATCTTGATGATCTGATAATTCTTCCCTTATTGATATCTTTATCTCTAAAACTTATTCCTGCAGAAATTATGGAATCATCCAGGGCAAAAGCTGAAAATAATTATCAACGCCTTAAGCCTAATAAAATAGTAGGAGCAGTATTTATATTTATATGGATATTAATTATGATAGTAATAATAAAAGCACTAATAAATCTGTTTATTTAATCTATTTTTTTAAAGTATATTAAGACTATGGATGAACTTATTGATATATACAATGAAAATAACGAACCTCTGAATATTCAAAAAATGAAAAGTGAAGCACACAGATCCGGCCTATGGCACAGATCTTCACATATTTGGATTTTCAACAATAAATCGGAAATTCTTCTTCAATTAAGATCCGGAGAAAAAAATATATTCCCTAACCTGTGGGATGTATCAGCTGCAGGACACATTGGAGCTGGAGAGAAACCAATAAACTCAGCAATAAGGGAAACAGAAGAGGAAATAGGCCTTGTGGCTGCACCAAAAGATCTTGAATTTTATAAAATTAGAAAACAAATCTCCCAATATAACCAATTTCTTGATAATGAATTTCATTATGTTTACTTTCTTAAATTTAATGATGATATTAATAATCTGATACTTCAGAAAGAAGAAGTTGAAAAAATAAGATTCTGTCATACCAGTATTCTGAAAAATGAACTGGATACGCATCCAGGGGATTTTGTACCCCATGGAAGATACTGGTTTGATATTGTCTCTGAAGTAGAGAAAAGGAAGGAAAAGTAACTATGCCTAAAACTGAACAGAAAATTTTAACAAATATAGATTCAAGGTCCTGGGAACACCCTGCGGATAAAGCAGCATTAGCTACTCTCAAACAAATTCCAGGATTTGATGAAATAATAAAGGTTGTTTTTGGCCTTACCACTGAAAAGTCCATTAAACTCCTCCATTTATCCTCTTCTATACGAACTTCCCCTAATCAATTTCCGGTTCTTCATAAACAAATAAGAAAAATTACAGAAATATTTGACTGGAATTATATTCCGGAAGTATATGTAACCCGAAGCCCGTTTTTTAATGCCGGTGTGTATGGAGTTAAGAAACCTTTTATAGTCATAAACAGTCATCTGGTTAACAGTCTAAATGAAGATGAATTAATGTGTATTCTGGCTCATGAAATGGGGCATCTTATAAGCGGACACTCTTTGTATAAAACACTGCTATGGTTAATGCTGAATATTTCATTCACAGCTCTTCCAGTATCCGATTTAATTGTACTGCCAATAATAGCTGCTTTGAAAGAATGGGATCGAAAAAGTGAACTTTCTGCAGACAGAGCAGGTTTACTTGCAGTACAAAAAGAAAATCCCAGTTATTCAGTTTTAATGCGCATGGCAGGTGGAGATAATCCCTCAGACCTGAACATGAATGACTTTTTTCTTCAGGCTGACGAGTATGAAAACAGTAAAGATCTGCTGGATGGAATTCATAAGGTTCTTAATACTGTATGGACTTCCCATCCTTTTCCTGTAATCCGCTTAACAGAGCTTAGAAACTGGATTGCTGATGGAGAATATTCAAAAATTATAGGCGGAGACTACCAAAGACGTGGAAATACTCAAAGTAAAGTCTCTGAAGATATAAAAGACAGTTTTGAATACTATAAAAAAGAGACTGAAAAAGAAGCAGATCCTGTTTTAAAGATAGCGAAAAATCTGGGTGAAGGTGTTGCCAAAATTGGTGATGATGTTTCAGATGCATTAAAGAAATTTTTCAAATAAGTAAATTTTTGGAGGTAAATGCATGAAAATAGTAATACTGTTTGATTCATATTTTGGAAATACTGAAAAAGTAGCGGAATCAATTAAAGAAGGGCTTGAAACATCAGGAGAGCTAATAATGCACAGGTTTATAGATGTGTCTCCGGATATATTGGAAAATACTGACATTCTTATTTTAGGCAGTCCTACAAGGGCATTCAGACCCACAAAAGCTGCAATTGATTTCCTGAAATCACTGCCGTCCAATGGTTTAAAAGGTATTAAAACAGCAGCCTTTGATACAAGAATGGATTTAAGAGATGTTGAATCCAAAGTTCTTAAAAAGATGGCTGGCCTGTTTGGGTATGCTGCAGAACCTTTAAATAAGCTTATGGTAAAAAAAGGTGGTATTAGCGTAGCAGAACCGGAAGGATTTTATGTAAAAGGTAATGAAGGGCCAATGCATAATGGTGAACTTGAAAGGGCTTCATCCTGGGCATCTTCTATTCTGGAGTGAATTTATAAAGTACCAAAATAATTATTTCAAGATATTAAAACAATAAAGGATAAAAATACTTTGAATTCTGACAAATGTATAATATTTGATATGGATGGTGTCCTTATAGATAGTGAACCCCTCCATTTTGACTTTGAAAGCAGACTTTTTAAATCTTTGGGAATTACTGTCTCCCGGGAACAACATGAAACCTTTGTGGGAACAACATCAAAGACCATGTGGACAATTATAAAACAAACTAATAATCTGCCTTTTACAGTTTCTGAACTAATTTTAAAGGGGCAATCTGAATTCCTGGTTTATTTGGAAAATAAAAACTCTCTTGAACCTATTCTGGGAATTACAGAACTTCTAAACAAATTAAAAAATGATGGTTATATTCTTGCACTTGCTTCATCATCTCCTCACCGGCTTATCAATTATATTTTAAGCAATTGTAATTTAGAAAAATTTTTTAAAGTCAGAGTCAGTGGAGATGATGTTAATTATGGAAAACCCAATCCGGAGATTTTCTTGAATACTTCCGAATTAACAGGAGTTAAACCAAATGACTGTCTGGTAATAGAAGACTCTGCAAACGGTGTACGTGCTGCGGTTAAGGCGGGAATGAAGTGTATAGGGTATTCTAACCTCGGATCAGGTAATCAGGATCTTAGTGAAGCAAATCTAATTATTAAATCCTTTCGAAAATTAACTATTTCTACAATAGAAGGTTTATTAATCTAATTTTCCAGACTCCTTGCAAGAATAAACAATAAATCGGACAATCTGTTTAAATATCTCTGACCTGCCGCAAGATATGTATGCCCCCTCTCTCTGATAACACGGACCATATTTCGTTCAGTTCTGCGGCAGACAGCCCTGGCCACATCCACTGATGCTGAAATACTGTTCTCACCGGCAGTTACAAATACAGGTTTAATTGTTGTAGTTTTTAGTAGCCTTTTCTCTTCTTTTTCAAGATACAGGATATGCTTTTCAGTCATCCTGGATATATTTTTAAAAAGTTTATCATTTTCCGGAGTTGCAGCCTCTCCGCCGATTATAAAAAGTGTTTTTTGGATTTCTATAATTATTTCCAATTCCTTCTTTCTGCCTTTACTGGCTAATTCAGCTCTTGCAACCCCTAGAAACGCTCCAAGCTCATCGAGATCACCGACCACATTCATTATAAGATCATCTTTTCTACGACGTTCTCCATTATAAAGACTGGTTTCTCCCATATCTCCACCCTTTGTAGTAACCATTTCAAAGGTAATCTCTCTTTTCTTCATTTAGTTTCCTCATCAGTCTTCAATGTTCCAAATTTATCAAGGTTTAATACAGAACAGGACTCATTAAATCCTGCAGGAGGTATACCAAGCCCCTGAATAAGTCTTGTCCAAAAGTTTACCTGGGCAGCTGTGCTTGCAATAATTACTATAGCCCTGTCAGAATAATAGCTTTTCAACTTATCAAGGGTTCTCTTTTTTATACTTATAGGCGTGGCAGTAAGCTCCCGAACATATTCCAGGGCACACTTTTCTTCGACTGAAATAGATCCACATTCTTTTTCAGTATTTTGAAGGTAGAGTATCTCATCTTCAGAAATACCTGTCTGTTCAAACTCAAAGGAGTTCATATCTATACAAAAAGTGCAGCTGGATGCAAAGGATACCTGTACCCTGATTAATTTCAATAGTCTCCTGGAAACTTCTTTATCATTATGAGCAACAAGAGATTCCAATACTCCTGAACCTATTGCAGCTTTAGGATACCAGGAGAGAAGCCTGCCCGGCAGCATTTTTTTGCCTGTTTTTTTTTCTGCAATTCGAATTCCAAGTCTCAAATACCATGGAATTTTTGCAGGTTCATTAATATATGCCATTTTGTTACCTGTATAAAACCATATAATCAATTATAATATTTACTGCTTCCGGCCTAATATCTACCAAAAGAGTTTCATCATTTATCAAACTATCAAACAATGGCCAAATCTCATTCCAGTTCTGGCTCTGCATCATACCCTGGGTTTTTACCAGCAAATAGACCAAATTAGCAATAAGGCTTTTATCAAGGTCTTCTATAGCAAGTTCCAGTAAATTAAGACTATCTCTTACATTAAAATAATTATCCATTGCCTGAAGATACCCTAAACTGAAAATTTCAAAGGGTAAAAGCCGGGAAACTTGTATCTCCTCTAATAAAACACCATATTTAAGACCAAGATAATATCTATATAACTCAGAATTATTTTTCCCAGCAATATCCCAGGATAAAGCATTTATTAAAGCAGCTTTTAAATCCAGAGAAACAGATCCTGATGAAAGATACTCTGCCATTTCCAAATTAAGAGTACCTTTTACTCTGGCCTCTTTTATAAGGTTTATCTCAGAATAAGCCTTATAAAAAGGTGTTGAAGTAAGAGGAGAATCGGCAAAAAGCAAAGTTAACCCTGCAAAAATAAACACTATTAAGATCAATTGTTTTTTCAATACTTAACTCCATTCCAAATTACTTAAATTTTCACTGTTGAAGAGTCTCAAAAGATCTTATAAAATGTATCACATTGAGTTTAATTTACCTATAAGTCATTCTGGAGAGACTATGACATTAAATTTAATATTTGCATTAATTCTTTTTGGCGGTTGGATCTCTTCCCGATTGTTTCATCAGATAAAACTTCCAAATATTCTTGGTATGCTAATTTTCGGTATAGTCCTTGGCAACCTGATTACTCCTCTTATTCCACAGTCACTTTGGGAAATTGAACCCTTTCTAAAGTCTCTTGCGCTTATAATTATACTTCTAAGAGCCGGACTTGGTTTAAGCAAGGCTACACTAAAAAAAGCAGGTGTTACCGCTCTGCTTATGTCATTTATTCCTGGTATTTTTGAAGGAACGGCTCTTACTTTATTATTTCATTATTTCTTTGGTTTTGACTGGATTATTGCAGGGCTTACAGCTTTTATGATATCTGCTGTATCCCCGGCTGTTATTGTCCCCTCTATGCTCGATCTGATGGAACAGGGAATTGGTAAAAAAAACGAAGTTCCATCTATAATTCTGGCAGGTGCATCAGTTGATGATGTATTTGCAATAACAATATTTTCAGTTTTCCTGGGACTTTCAACATCCCAGGGAATAGAGATAGGAAAAACCTTAATATCTATACCTATTTCAATTATTTTGGGAATTATACCTGGAATTATACTGGGATGGTTACTTGTTAAATATTTTAAAAAGCATCATATGAAAATAAGAGCTACCGAGAAAACATTGATTCTTCTTACCGGAGCCATTTTACTGGTTCAGCTGGGTGAATGGTATCAGAGTGCTGCACTTCTGGGAGTAATGACCATAGGTTTCATTTTACTGGAGTGGGCAGAAGAAGTAGCCCATGAACTGGCTCTAAAGTTAAAAAAATTATGGATCTTTGCAGAAATAATCCTATTTGTTCTTATAGGACTTTCCGTAGATATACCGACAGCATTAAATGCCGGTTTAAAGGGAATTGCTGTTATTACTGCAGGGCTGTTATTCCGATCTCTGGGGGTATTGATAGCTACTGCAGGTTCTAAACTTAACTGGAGAGAACGCTTATTTTGTGTAATTGCATATATTCCAAAAGCAACAGTTCAGGCAGCATTGGGTAGTGTTGCTCTTCAGAAAGGAATTGCTGAAGGTGAAATTATTCTGGCTCTGGCTGTTCTTTCAATTCTTTTCACAGCACCTATAGGTCTTCTGGGCATTAAGATTTTTGGTAAAAAACTGCTGAATTTAAATCTTTAAATACAAAACCCCTCCAAATAGTGCTTCAGAGGGGCTTCATGCAATAAAATAATCTACTTAGAAATCTATAAGCTCTACATCAAAAATTAAGAAACTGTCCGGAGGAATTACACCAGGATAACCCTTCTTACCATATCCAAGTTCCGGTGGAATAATAAGCGTTCGTTTTTCCCCTTTTTTCATAGTCTGAAGAGCTTCGTTCCACCCCTCAATTACCTGACCAATAGCAAACTCTGCCGGTTCGCCTCTTTTAATTGAGCTGTCAAACTCCTGTCCGTTTAATAGAGTTCCTGCATAATGTACAGTTACCTTTGTTCCCATTGCCGGACTGGAATCTCCGGAACCTTCATTTAAAACTACATAACGTAGTCCGCTTTTTGTTTCCAGTGCATCAGGATACCTGTTCTTAATTTCTGTAAGAACACCGGCTGCTTCTTTTTTTTCTTTGGCAGCTTCCTCAACTCCTGAATTTTCAACCATCTCTTCAAATCCAGCCTTTGTTACAACAAAAGCCTCAGCACCGGCACCTTTTCGTACTACTTTTACAGCTTCAATCCTGTCACCCTGTTTAATGGAATTAACAACATCCATATTACCTACAATTTTTCCAAAAACAGTATGTTTATCATTTAACCATGGAGTTTCTACATGGGTAATAAAAAACTGACTTCCATTTGTAGCTGGTCCGCTATTAGCCATAGAGAGAACCCCTGGAGCATCATGTCTAAGAGAAGAATCAAACTCATCCGGAAAGCTATAACCCGGGCCGCCGGTACCGGTTCCAAGAGGGCATCCTCCCTGAACCATAAAATTATCCAGAACTCTATGAAAGTTCAAACCATCATAAAAGGGTTCATCCTCATCTTCACGATTAAGAGAACCTTCAATAAGACCTACAAAATTTGAAACTGTCATAGGTGTTTTTTCATATTCAAGATTAAGGAGTATTTCCCCTTTATTAGTTGCTATCTCTGCATATAATCCATCATTTAACTCTGATATATCCATAGTTCCTCCAAAATTCATTATTTTTCAAAAAAATATCATAGCTGTTAAAAAATAACAATATAGTAATTACACAGTTCACAACAAAAGCACTATAGAGATAATTGCGTTTAACTATGTATTGGATATATTTGACTTATTTATCAACCAAAAGATCGTATATTCTTTCCAGATCATCCAGAGAATAATAATCAATCTCAATCCGACCCTTTTTAAGTCCACCCTTTACAGTCACCTTTGTACCCAGAACATCCAGAAATTTCTGTTCAATCCTTCTAATTTCCGGATCTTTACTTTTTTCTACCTTACCGGGAGCCGGAGGAGCTTTTCTTACTCCATTATTAAGATCACCTGCCTGTTTCTCAGATTCTCTTACAGAAAGACCATTTGACACTATCCTGGAAAAAAGAATTCTCATATCCGAAGGATTAAGTGCAGATAAAATTGCCCGTGCATGACCTGCAGAAATATCACCCTTAATTAGAGAGCCCTGCATATCTTCCGGAAGTTTAAGAAGCCTTAAACTATTTGCAATAGTCGATCTCTTTTTACCAACCTTATGCGCAACAGCTTCCTGATTAAGATCCAGATTATTCATAAGAGAAAGATATGCCTTAGCCTCCTCTATAGAATTCAGATCCTCTCTCTGAATATTTTCAATTAAGGCAATTTCTAATTTTTGTTCCCGGGTGTACTTTCTAATAAGTCCGGGTATTGTATCCATACCAGCAAGCCTGGAAGCTCTAAACCGTCTTTCACCGGCAATAATTATATATCTGTCACCACTTGCTTCAAGTATAACAGGCTGAATAACACCCTGTTCCTTAATAGAATCTGCCAGCTCCTGAAGAGCTTCCTCATCGAATGTTTTTCGGGGTTGATCCGGATTAGGAACTACAAGCTTAATCTGTACTTCTGTAACTCCCTCATTAAAAGATGTTTCCGACTCGTCCTCATACTGTTGTATAAGGGAATCAAGTCCCTTTCCCAATGCTCTTTTAGACACGATCCAATACCTCCAGGGCAAGTTTTTTATAACTCTTTGCACCGATACAAGTCATATCATACTGATTTATTGGTACAGAATGTGAGGGAGCCTCAGATAATTTAACATTTCTGGGAATAACTGTTTTAAAAACTTTTTCTTTAAAATATCCTGTAACTTCCTGAACTACCTCATTTGCCAGCCGGGTTCTTGAATCATACATAGTAAAAATAATACCACCAAGTTTTAAGGCAGGGTTGGATCCCTTTTGGACCTTTTTAACTGTGGTAAGAAGCAGACTTAAACCTTCAAGTGCAAAATATTCACACTGCATAGGAATATAAACCTGCTCTGCTGCTGTTAATCCGTTTAATGTCAAAAGTCCAAGAGAAGGTGGACAATCTATTAAAACATAATCCCAATTATCTATAACTTCCAGTACTGCATTTTTAAGAAAGAATTCTCTTCTATCAGCATCGATAAGCTCTATATTTGCTCCAGCAAGATTTACATTAGAAGATACAATGTTAAGGTTTCTAACAGTTGTTTCCTGAATAGCTTCCTTCATAGATGTTTTACCTGTTATAACTTCATAAATACCAGGTTTTTCTTTATCTGAACCTACACTGCTGGACATATTACCCTGAGGATCAAAATCTATTAGCAAGACCCTTTTTCCCTCTTCTGCAATAAAGGCTCCAACATTAACAGCGGTGGTAGTCTTACCGACTCCCCCCTTTTGATTAGCGAATACTATTATTTTCCCACTCATGTGGTGGAGTATATATTAGATAGAGACGTTTCTGTAACCCCAAATTAGATTAATAAAACTATTAACCTTCAGCCAAAACTTCTATTTTCCCTCTGGGCATTGCCCGTAAATGTTAAACTGGATAACATATTATTATGCTGGGTACAGACGTAGCATGCTACGTCTCTACAACGGCATACATCCACGGGCCGGGCTATCCATTCCAATTCCTCACGGATTTTATTAACTGGATAACATTTTGTCTTTCTGAGTACAGACGTAGCATGCTACGTCTCTACAATGGCATACAACCACGCTGTGGGATTTCCTCTTCTATCCCTAATGCTCGTATAAGCGTAGTACTTCTTCCGAT
>DAOWEB010000061.1 GCA_030638735.1 Spirochaetaceae bacterium | reverse complement strand
TGTCTGAGTCACTCAAACTACAATAATTTCATCTTTTATAGCAAGGTGGTCAGCTTGATTGGATAAGCGGAAAATAAATCAAAATTTTTCTGTATTTTTCCTTCTTAATATAATATCATGACAAATCTTCATATATCAGGAGTCTTTCATGGCATGTAAGGATTGCAGTAACGCTGTACTCGAAGAAGCGCGGCAGATAGTTAAAGAGGTTGGTTCGGAACCGGAAAAGGTTATACCTCTGCTTCAGGAAATACAAAACAGGCATAGTTATCTTCCAGATGATCTTGTAGAGGCTGTAGCGGAAGTTATGGAAGTTCCTGCAGCTGATATCTATGGAGTAGCTACATTTTATTCTCAATTCCGTTTTACCCCTATGGGAAAACATCTAATTAAGGTTTGTAAGGGCACTGCCTGTCATGTCTCAGGAGCTGATCTTCTTACTGCTTCTATAAGTGATGAACTTGGAGTTGAAGAGGGTGGAACTACAGAAGATATGCTTTTTACCCTGGAGACAGTTGCATGTCTGGGGTGCTGTTCTCTTGCGCCAGTAGTTATGATTGATAATAAGGTCTATGGAAAACTTACTTCCAGTAAGGTTCGTAAAATAGTAAAGGAATACAAAGATGGAAAACACTAGAGTATTTGTCGGACTTGGATCCTGTGGAATAGCTGCCGGAGCTCAGGATATCTACGACTACATGGAGCCTGAACTCAAAATAGAAGGTTTGGATCTGGAGGTCACCTCCTGTGTCGGAATGTGCTATGCAGAGCCCATTGTAGAAATTGAATATGAAGGTGAACGCCGCAGATATGGCTATGTGGATAAGAAATTTGCTGATGAGCTACTGGAATCTGTTAAAACCGGGGATTTTCCCGATAAAAATATGATTGCAATATCAGATGATGGAAAAAAATATCTGGACAGACAGGTTAAAATAGTTCTTAAAAATTGTGGAATTATTAATCCGGAAAGTATAGATGAGTATCTTGAAGCAGATGGTTATAAGGCTTTACAGAAATGTGTGGAAGAATATAAACCTGAGGAAGTAGTTTCAATAGTAAAAGAATCCGGCCTTAAGGGTCGTGGTGGAGCTGGTTTTCTTACGGGCCTTAAATGGTCTTTCCTTGCAGGTGCAAAGGGCGACTATAAGTATCTGGTGTGTAATGCAGATGAGGGTGATCCTGGTGCTTTTATGGACAGATCTATTCTTGAAGGAGATCCACATAAGGTAATTGAGGGAATGCTTATAGCGGCATATGCAACAGGTGCAAAAGAGGGAGTAATCTACTGTAGAGCAGAATATCCCCTGGCTATAAAAAGACTTAATATTGCAATTCAAGCAGGAGAAGAGAAGAATTATATTGGTGATAATATTTTAGGCACTGATTTTTCCTTTCATCTTCATGTTAAAGAGGGGGCAGGTGCCTTTGTTTGTGGAGAAGAAACAGCACTTATGGCATCTATCGAAGGTAAAAGGGGCATGCCCCGGTTACGCCCTCCTTTTCCTGCAAACTCAGGTATAAATAAATCTCCTACAAATATCAATAATGTAGAAACATATGGAAATGTACCATTTATTATATTAAACGGTGCAGATGCATTTAATAAATACGCTTTTAAAAACAGTTATGGTACAAAGGTATTTGCTTTAGCAGGTAAAATTAAGCGTGGTGGATTAATAGAAGTCCCCATGGGTCTGTCCATTAGAGAAATTGTTACCGATGTTGGTGGTGGTACTTCTTCCGGGCGGCCTGTTAAGGCTGTTCAGATGGGTGGTCCTGCAGGTGGATGTATCCCCGAAAGTTTATTTGATACTCCCATTGATTATGATTCAATAAATGAAACCGGTGCAATTATGGGTTCCGGTGGTATGGTTGTTATGGATGACTCTACCTGTATGGTTGATGTTGCCAGGTACTTTCTTTCATTTACTCAGAATGAGAGTTGTGGTAAATGTACATTTTGTCGTATTGGTACTAAGAGAATGCTGGAAATCCTTACAAGAATTACAGATGGTAAGGGAGAAATGGAAGATCTGGACAAGCTTATAGAACTTGCAGGTCATATTACAAAAACATCTTTATGTGGATTAGGACAGCTTGCGCCGAATCCGGTATTAACAACAATTAAATATTTTAGGGAAGAATATGAAGCTCACATAAAGGATCATAAATGCCCGGCAGGGGTATGCAAGTCTCTTATTATAATTCAGGTAGTTCCTGATAACTGTACAGGTTGTACTTTGTGTGCAAGGGTTTGTCCTGTAAGTGCAATTGAAGGTGAAAGAAAAAAAATTCATGTAATAAATCCTGAAACATGTACCCGATGCGGACTCTGTATTGAAGCATGTAATTTTGACGCAATAGAGGTAGTGTAAGATGGCTTTAGTTAATGTAAAAATAAACGGAATTGATGTAGAGATAGAACAGGATTCAACAATACTTCAGGCTGCAAAGATAGCAGGATTCGAAATTCCAACTCTCTGTCATGCTGAAGGTCTTGAACCATTTACAAGCTGTTTCATCTGTGTTGTAAAGGTGGATGGAGGTCGGGGTAATCTTGTACCTTCCTGTGCAACTAAAGTAACAGATGGAATGTCTGTTACTGTTGAATCAGATGAGATTGCTGAAAGCAGACGAATGAACCTTAATCTTCTTCTTTCAGATCACTCAGGAGATTGTGTTGCTCCCTGTACTGTTGCCTGTCCCTCTTCCATTGATATTCAGGGTTTTCTTGCACTTGTAAGAGAAGGGAGAGAATCTGATGCAGCTAAGTTAATAAGAGAGACAGCACCTATACCTGGTTCTCTTGGACGAATATGTCCACGACCCTGTGAAACCGCCTGTCGTAGAAACAGAGTAGAGGAATCTATTTCTATCTGTTATATGAAGAGACATATTTCTGATACAGAGATTAAAGAATTTGGTGAAGTTCAGCTTCCTGATCCGTCTCCTGATACCAATAAGCATGTAGCAATTATTGGAGCGGGACCAGCTGGTATGACAGCAGCATATTTTTTACGCCTTCAGGGACATGCTGTTACAGTCTTTGAAGCTCATGCCAAATCCGGGGGAATGCTCAGATACGGTATTCCATATTACAGGTTGACAGATCAGACTCTAAGTGATGAGTTTGATGCCATAGAACGACTTGGAGTGGAAGTAAAATATAATACTGTAATAGGTCGTGATATGAGTGCCAAACACCTTGAAGCTGATTATGATGCTCTTGTTATAGCTATAGGAGCTCAGGGTGCATCCTCTATGAGAGTGGAAGGAGAGGATCTTCCAGGAGTTTATTCCGGTATAGACTACCTTGGACAGATTGGTGAAGGGGGAGATCCTGATATTGGAAACAAGGTAGTAGTAGTTGGTGGTGGAAATACAGCAATAGATGTTGCCCGAACAGCAATTCGTAAGGGTGCAGAAGTTACTGTTCTTTACAGACGAACAAGAGCAGAGATGCCTGCAAGCAGCTTTGAAATTGATGAGGCACTTCATGAAGGTGTAAAAATTAATTTTCTTGCAGCCCCTGTAAAAGTTGAACAAAGTGGAAATGGTGTAATTATAAGATCTATAAAAATGGAATTAGGTGAACCAGATGCAAGTGGACGTCGAAGACCAATCCCAATTGAAGGATCTGAGTTTGAAATGGAAGCATCTTCAGTAATAAGTGCCATAGGGCAGAAGGTTGTTACTGACAGTATTATAGAAACCGGAGTTGGTCTTACCAGATGGGGAACTATAGTTGCAGACCCAGATACCTTTATGACAGACAGACCAGGGATATTTACCTGTGGAGATTGTCAGACTGGTGCTGATATTGCAGTTCGAGCTGTTGGAAATGCCCGTAAAGCTGCATATTCTGTAAATCAGTACTTAAATGGTGAGGAAGTAACAGGAGAACCAGAGCAGTTTAATTCTACAATGGGTGCGTTGGAAGATATAAGTGAAGAAGTTTTTAAGATATATGAAAAGAAACCTAAAGTAGAAATGCCGCTTATTCCAGATACTGAACGTGTAACAACTTTTGTAGAGATAGAGACAGGTTTCAGCAGGCCAAATGCAAAAACAGAAGCAGAACGATGCCTTGAGTGTGGTTGTGAGGCTGCAACGGAATGTAAATTGCGTATTTATTCAACAGAGTATGAGGCAGATCAATCTTACTTTGCAGGGGATATTCGTGATTTTCAGAATGATCATACCCATGCCACTATTAAAATGGAAGTAAACAAATGTATTAACTGTGGTGCATGTGTACGAGCCTGTGCAGAGATAAAGGGATTTAGTGTTCTTGCATACGTTGGCAGAGGGTTTGGTACAAGGATGGTATCTCCCTTTGGAAGATCTCTTGTTGACACTATTTGCGATGGTTGTGGTGAATGTGTAACAGTTTGTCCTACTGCGGGAATTATGTATCAGAAGGGTGTCGAAAAGGGAGGCAGTAAATGAAACCGGTTTATAAAAATATAATATCTTTTCTCTGGGTGAAAAATACAAAAGTATCACTGAATTTTTATGCTGAAATTTTAGGATGTAAGGTAGTTTTTGAGTCTGATGGCTGGGCCGAATTATCAGTTCCAGGAGCACCCAATACATTTTTTGCTCTTAATAAATGGGCAGGGGACGGTGATCATCCCTATAATGATTTTTTGACTTTAGGAATTGATGATCTTGACGGGTATAGGAAATTTCTTGAATCCCATCAGGTTCATCTTGTTGGAGAAATCAGGGAATTTGCAGATCAGGGAATGAGAATGTTTAAATTTAAGGATCCTGATGGTAATACTTTGACAGTGTCTGAGGTTGAATTATAAAATTGTATCGAAGTAACCATTTAAACCGATGCAATAAACGTCTTAATCCCGGTTAAAAGCATCTGTATAGACATAGTTGTAAGAATCATCCCCATCAGCCTTTCGATTGCTTTAAGGGTTCTTCTTCCCACAATTCTGCTTATTTTTTCGGAGAGTATTAATATAACAAATCCAATAGACCAGGCTATAAGAAGAGCACCAAACCATGTTAATAACCTGTCAGGATATTGAGTACTTAACAGTATTACAATTGCCATTGCAGAAGGTCCGGCCACCATGGGCACAGCCAGGGGTACTATGAGCGGGTCTTCCTGATTATCCTTATCACCGATAAAGGATGAGTTATCAGATGGGAATATCATTTTTATTGCAATTAGAAATAGTATTGTTCCTCCTGCAATTCCCAGGGCAGGTTCTGTAATATGCATACCTGTTAATATATATTTTCCAAAAAAAAGGAAAAAAGTAAGAAATACCAATGCAATTAAAAGTTCACGAATAATAATTTTTTTTCTTTTTTCAGGTTTTACATGAGAAAGAACAGATAAAAAGATAGGTATATTCCCAAAAGGATCCATTACCAGAATAAGCATTATAGCTGCACTGTAAATTGTCATTTTTTAACTTTCTCCCAATTGCCTGATTCTGCAGATTTATAGAGTGCTGTAAGAACTGCTGTATTACCTAAAGTATCTTCCATTGGTACAGGTACTTCTGTATTATCAATTATAGCCTTTGAAAAAGCATCTCCCTGATGAGCATATTGATTACATGTCTCAATGATAATCTTATTTCTTTCATCTTCCTCTATATTTGAATTATCATAATATATTTCTGTAGGAAAAGTAGATGGGGAATTAAATGGTATTTTAATTTCAACATGTTTTTTTGTGCCTACTGCCAGCATTCTTTGGTATGGAGAAATTTGTGTTGAACTTATAAAAGTTGCCTGGCCGGAAGGAAAGTCAAGGATTGCTGATGCCAGGACATCAGTTTTAAAATTTGGATCATATTCTACTATTGCAATAACTCTTTTGGGTTCTTCTTTAAACAGAAATCTTGATGTATTAACCGGGTAACAGCCTATATCCCAAATTCCTCCTCCACCCATATCAGAAGAATAACTATTTCTGATATTTGACGGATCAAAATTTGAATAAGAGAAAAATCCCTGTACTGCTCTTAGTTTTCCAAAATCTTCACCAGAGGTTAGTTCTCTTGCCTTAAGCCATTGTGGATGACTTCTTACCATAAAAGCTTCACCCAACTTAACTCCAAAACGATCCCTGATTTCCATTGCTTTCTTTACATCAGCTATAGTTAATGCAAAAGGTTTTTCACATAGTACATGTTTACCAGCTTCCATGGCTTTTATGCTCCACTCTACATGAAGGTGATTTGGAAGTGGAATATACACAGCATCAATGGATTGATCAGCTAAAAGTATTTCGTAGGAGCCATACGCTTTTTCTATACCTAAAGCTCCAGCAGTTTTTTTTGATTTATTTATATCTCTGGAAGCAATAGCAGTTATTTCACTGTATTTCCCTGCCTGCATTCCTGGAATAACATAGTTTCTTGCAATTCCTGCATCACCTAAAACACCCCATTTAATTTTCATAATTATCCTCTAACAAAAGTTGATTTGAGTTATTATATATTAAAAATGAGAGAATCTCCAGTCTGGTAAAATTATTCAGTCCGGAGGATATGAAAATCTATTTAGTTTTTTTTAATTCCCAAAGTTTTGTAAGAGTTTCTTCGAGCCTGTCACCCAGAAAATCTCCTCCCTTTGTAGTGACATCATCTTCGTTGTTAAAAACTGCGTATGGAATTTTTATATTCTTAACTGTTAGAAAATTTTCATCATTGGATGAAAAATCTTTCCAGTCACTTTTTTCATACATTTCCTTTAATTTTTCATCAGGCAAACCATGCTCAAGAATACTGTGTGGTTTGTCAGGATTGAATCGTCGTCTGTTTTTTCTAAGAGACTCTTCAAAGCTTACATCAATATAGAGTACAGAGCCTGCTTCAAGAACCTCTTCTGTAAAGTGATCAAAGGCTTCTTTAAATCCACCGTGCTCACTGCCTCTGGCAAATTCTAAAATGGCAGTACCATTCGTTTCAAAACCTTTTTTATCGGTAAGTAGTTTTTTATATTCCATATCAATTCTTTC
>DAOWEB010000120.1 GCA_030638735.1 Spirochaetaceae bacterium | reverse complement strand
AATACCGGTGATATCTGCATTATGACTCATAATAAAGAAATTAGTATTGTAGGACGATCAAAAGAAACTATAGTTCTTATGGGCGGAGAAAATATTGAACCTGTTCCTATAGAGGATAAAATAAATGCCTCTGATGCAATCCTGCAAAACATGGTTGTAGGACAGGATAAAAAATTCCTTGCAGCATTGATTGTCCCAAATATGGAAGTTCTGGAAGAAAAAGCCAAAGAATTAGGTATTAGTTATATTCCACCGGAAGATTTACTCTCCGATCCTGAAATACAGGATTTTATTCATAATGAAATACAGGCACAGGTTAGTACAAAAACCGGATTTAAACCTTTTGAATGTGTTTTCAGATTCAAACTGATGGAAAAACCATTTGAGGTTGGTCAGGAATTAACCCAGACTCTTAAATTAAGAAGAAGTGTTATCGATGAGCTGTATGTAAAAGAGATAAAATCACTTTTTAAATAGAATATGCAGTTCTTTAGAAATGATCTTGAGGGGGTTTTTTTGGAAAGACCCAACAGATTCATTGTAATTGCAGAAACTTCTGCCGGGCAAATAAGGGCACACTGCCCTAACCCCGGCAGACTTATTGAAATTCTTACTCCCGGCTGTAAACTTATTTTTCAAAAATCAGATAACCCCAAAAGAAAAACACCTTATAGTTTAGTTGCAGCATATTATAAAGATAAAGTTATACCCCTAAATTCTGTAATGGCAAATAAAGCTGCTAATGAGCTTGTTATACCTATGTTATTTCCTAATGCAGAGAAAGTTAGACCAGAACAGACATTTGGAAAAAGCCGGTTTGATTTTCTTATACAGGAAGGAAAACAAAAAACCTATCTTGAAGTGAAATCCTGTACATTAGTTGAAGAAGGGAGGGCAATGTTTCCTGATGCACCAACGACAAGAGGTTCAAGACATATAAATGAACTTATGGAAATTGAAAAAAATGAAGAAAACACTAAAGGAAGAGTTCTTTTTATTATAACCCATGAAGATGCAGAAGTTTTTACCCCCAATATACATACAGATCCCAATTTTGCATTTACCCTAAAAAAAGCATTAAAAAGCATACAAGTTGATTTTTCATCAATTAAATGTGAAGCAAATGGTACAGCATCACTTGTAAATTTAAAAGTTCCTGTAGATATGGAACCGGTAAAATTTGCTGAAGAAGATTCAGGTATCTATATGGTTATTGTAAAAATAAAAGAAACTAAAAGCATTCCAACAGGAAAACTTGAATATTCTGAATACAAATCCGGTTATTATGTATATGCCGGTTCTGCAAAAATAAATTTACTGGGAAGAATTAAACGGCATAAAAACAGAAACAAGAAAAAGTTTCACTGGCATATTGATTACCTTACAGCAAATGCTGATGAGGTAAAAACTTTCGGGATTTACACTGACAGGTTTTCTGAATGTGATATTGCAAAAGGGCTTGAAAACATTGGGGGCAGAGGGATTCCAAAATTTGGTTCCGGCGACTGCAGCTGTTCTTCACATTTATACTACTTCAAAAAAGATCCTATAAAAGACAGAGCTTTTTTGGATTTTTTACACTGCTTACGACATAGTTACAGTTCAAAGTAAATTTTTATCAAACCAATAAGAGTAACAGTAAGCATTACAATTAATACTCTGTATACCCAGGTCGAAAACTGTTTTCTTTGATCAGGTTTCTTCCCTAAGGGAGTATCTACCACCCCCTTGTACCCGCAATTTGGACATTTTTCCTTAAACAGCATGGAAGATCCTTTAAACCCGCAGGAGGGACAGAGGACTGAATCAAACTCCTGCCCACATCCGGGACAGGTATCCATTCCTGCAGCAACCTTCATTCCGCAATTTTCACAATAAAAAGAGGGATCAGCCATAAAAGCTATTTCCTTCTCAACGCCAGAATTGTAAGGTCATCAAACTGCTCATCTTCTTTTAAATGGGTAAAAATCAGTGAATGGGCATCTTCCACCTTCTCCAGCGGATTAGAAAAATAACGATCATATTCCACAAAGTGTTTTTCCATAAATTCCATTATATTGCCATCTACAGAGATTCTATCACCTGTTCCGGAAGATGAGTCGTGATAAAGCCTGTATACTCTTTCAATGGCAAGGAGTGCAATTATAGCCTCCTGAAAGGTTCCCTCACAAGCACTGAAATCGAAGTTATAGACCTCGTCAGAATATTCAGTGTGAAACTTAAAAAGTTCATATTTATCTCTGTTTAAAACAGCCTGAACTATGGTCTGCATTCTGGGAACCCCGAACTCTTCAAAATCCTGACCAGCCTTATGGGTAGAATTTTTTACATTTTCATGATCCTCATCTGAGCATTCAATAATTTTTAATTCTGAAGTCCTAAAGTGACGCTGAGCTTCCTCAATTCCATCTGTAAACAAAAATATAATATCTCCGGGATCCATTTGATATGGTACAAGTTTAAAACCAGCTGTCATCTCTACCATATCGTTAGGGAATACACCTGCAGCCGGAGCCTCCGGTATAGTTTCAATTTCCATTTTACCCTTACTTTTTTTGTATACATGAACCAGATTATCTCCTGCATTACAAAAAATTGTTTCTCCGGTACGTGTATCAACATAAACAATAATAAATGCGGCAAACCTTCCTTTAAACCCCATAGACTCAACAAGTTCATTAATGGAATAAACGAGTTTGTCAATTTTAGGTACACTTGGTTTAATATTTACCTTTTTATGTGCTGCAATATTTTTTCTTTTCTCATTTTCTCTCTTCCAGTCATTAAAATATGAATGAAAAATTGTTGCTACTGCAGCCATAATCAGTGAAGCAGAAACACCCTTTCCGGAAATATCACACTTGATTACAGCATATCTGTCTTTATCTATTTCAAGAAAATCAAAATAATCTCCGGAAACACCTTTGGCACCTTCATAATATCCAAAGAATTCAGCATATTCTGTCTCAAGTTTTGCTATTGCAGTTTTTTCCCCTTTATTATCCTTTTCAAGAGGTAAAAATTGTTTCTGTACATCCTTACCTACAGTTAACTCCTGATTAGCAAGAGCCGCTTTATATAACCCCTTACTCATCTGATTAACTGCTCCTGCCAGAAGAGAAATTTCGTCATGGGTTTTAATATCTACCTTAAAATTTTTCAGCTCAAGATGATTCGTAGAATCACGTATTTCCTCTACCTTGCGAAGGAGGTGATTAATGGGACTTATAATAATTGAGGCAAGAATGAGGGCACCAATTATTCCAAGACTAATAGCTATTAAAGCAACATAAACTGTTCTTTTTATTAAAGCATCACGGGAGGTCTCTATCTCTTTAATTATCTCGTCTGTAGATATTTGAAGACGTACAGTTCCCTGATAATAGTTATCTGTATTCCCACGCTGCTGATAAACAATGGGGCTGTAAAAAGTATATTCCATTGGATTTATAAGTATATTTTCCGGATCAAATTCGGGAACAGAACCAAAGTAGCTTCCAATTTCTATAAGTTTTTTATCAATTTCAGTACTAAGGATAATAATTTCATCCTGCATTTTTCTGATTTCTTCAATATCAGCCTCTGTTCTGGCCTTCCTGGATAGATCTGCAGCAATACCTTGAAGACGAGCCAGCTCTGTAGACAGAGTACCAAGAGTTTCCGCTCCTTCTAAATTAATCTTTTCAGCCAGCTTTGCAATAACTTCAGAAAGATCATCATCCATAGCAATGGAACCTTCTACGAATCTTGTTCCCCCAGGTAAACCGGCAGTGGCATCCTCTTCTGTACTAAAGGATTCGAGGTTAACTTTATCTTTTATAGAAGCATCATTTGTGACCCATAAATATTCTACTTCACCATTCTCCCCTGTATTTAATCCAGGGCCGGTGATAGTAAGAAAACGGGCAGCCCCCATTGATTCAATCTGAGAGGGTAATCGCTTTAACTCAAGTGTATTATTTTCCTGCAGATATTTCCCTGCAGAAGTATTTACACTGCTTATTAAAACTTTTGTAGTTTGAGAAAGCGCATCCGTAAGATTTCTCTGTTGAGTGGAAATTGTAAAAATACTTAAGGACCATGAAACCATCAGAACAACCAGAAGTACAAGAGATGTTACCAATACTGCAAACTTTATTCTTAATCCCATACCACGTTTTTGCATATTTCTTAACCTCTCTATTTTCTTTTCAGATGGCAACATTCTATTATTTATCAAAGCACTAACTTCCATTTTTATCATTGCACTCTCTCTGACAAGGGCAAGAATACGAAAGAAAGCAAATATTAATATAATTGCCAGCAGAGTCATTACAACAGCAAAAAAGATGCTGTTTACAGACAGTGTCAACAATTTTTTTAGAATAATACTGGAATCCCGGCCATCATTAAGAATACTAAAATTACCAAATTTT
>DAOWEB010000126.1 GCA_030638735.1 Spirochaetaceae bacterium | reverse complement strand
CAGATTAATTTCTGATAATTATCTTCAAAAAATGTTTCAGGATCTTCCAGTTTGCGGAGATCACGATTACTTTCAAGATCCAAATATAACGAATTTTCGATTTTTTTTATAATATGCTTCGCAAGTGTAGATTTACCGCTTTGCCGGGATCCAAGGATGGCAACAACAGGCATTTTAGAAAGTCTGTTTCTAATAAAAGGATCTTGATATCTCTCAATGTAACCTTGCATATCTGAAGTATAACTTCATATTTACAAACTTACAAGCCTTTATTGATAATTACCTGCTCCCGTACATTTCATCATAATATTTCTGATAATCTCCGGAAGCTACTTCATTAACCCACCACTGATTATCCAGATACCATTTTATTGTCTTCCGAATTCCTTCTGTAAATGGTGTTTCAGGATAAAAACCTAATTCTTTTACTGTCTTTGTGGGATCAATGGCATAACGGGCATCATGACCAAGTCTGTCCTGAACATATGTTATAAGATCATAGGAACAGCCATTATAGCTTACAGTTACAAAATCTTTATAATCTGATTTAACTTCTTTGTTATCGAAAACCAGGTCCCGTACAATATCAATTGTCTGCTTAACAATATTTATATTTAACTCTTCATTAAAACCACCTATATTATAGGCATCCTTTAATCTCCCTTTATTTATTACCAGATCAATTCCCTTACAGTGATCTTCTACATATAACCAGTCTCTGACCTGTTTCCCATCTCCATACACTGGAAGTTTTTTACCCTCAAGAATATTTTTAATTATTAAAGGTATAAGTTTTTCAGGAAAATGGTATGCACCATAGTTATTACTGCATCTGGTTACATTTACGGGAAAATGATAGGTCTCTGCATAAGCCCGGACAAGCATATCTGCTGCAGTTTTGGATGTTGCATAAGGAGATCGTGGTTTTAATGATGTTTCTTCAGTGAAAAATTCTGTACCAAATACCTTTGGCATCACTTTTCTATTATTAAGAACTGATTTTAGAGCTTCACTTGAAGCTTCAAGAATAATTCCGTCCGGGATGTCTTTCTCAAGATCACCATAGACTTCATCGGTCGAGACCTGTAAAAACTTTTTCCCCACTACAAAAGTGGGATAACCCTGATTATCTTTACCGTTTGTCCAGTGAACCTTTGCCACATCCATTAAATTTTGTGTTCCAAGGATATTGGTTTTTAGAAATATTCCTGGATCTTCTATACTTCTATCTACATGAGATTCTGCTGCAAAGTTTACAACAGTATCAATATTATGGTTCATAAAGATATTTTCTACCAGCTCCTGATTACAGATATCACCTTTGTAAAAGGATACTCTGGAATCTTTTAATTCCTCTTTAATGGTTCCAAGATTTCCAGCATAAGTTAATTTATCAAGTATAATAACTTTACAATCTGAATATTTATTCAATATATATTTAACAAAATTGGCACCGATAAATCCGGCACCTCCTGTTACTAGATATGTCATTTTAACCTCTATATTCTTCTAAAAATCTTTTTATTCCACTTTGCCATGTAGGAATCTTTTTCCCAATAATTAATTCAATTTTACTGCTGTCTAATTTTGTATATAATGATCGTTTTGCAGGAAGATTAAAATCTGCTGTTTTGGCAGTTCCTAAAGCACCATTCCAACCAATAGAATCCAACACGTATTTTGCCTGTTCATATTTACTGCATTCGCCTGAATTTGACAGATGATATAAACCAAACTTGTTTGTTTTTATCAATTGCCAGGAGTATTCAGCTAAATCATGTGAGTAGGTTGGAGATGATCTCTGGTCATCAACTATTTTTAATAAATCTTTATTTTCTGACCATCCAAGAACCTGTTTAGTAAAATTATTATTTCCCATTCCAAATACCCAGGATGTTCTTATTACAAAGCTTTTTTCATAGGTATCTAAAACAGCATTTTCACCCTGATATTTACTGTCTGCATAAACTGAAATAGGATTAGGTTCATCCTCTTCGACATACGGGGAACCTTTTGTCCCGTCAAACACAAAATCTGTAGAATAGGTAATAAATATAGCGTCTATCTCTTTAGATATATGTGCAAGATTTTTAGGTGCATCCCGATTAAGAAGGTATGCTTTGTCCTTTTCACTTTCAGCCTTATCAACATCGTTATAAGCTGCACAGTTTATTATAGTGGTTATTCTCTTATTTAATACAAAAGATCTTACAGCTTCAATGTTAGTTATATCCAGTTCTTTGTAGTCTGTAGCAATAAATTCTATGTTTTGATCTTTAAAAAGTTTTAGATAGTCCTGTCCTAATTGCCCATTTGCGCCTGTTAATAAAATCAATCTTCCAGTTCCTTATATTTTTTTAAAGATTGTAAAACAAGATCTTTATCTGATAAAGCCAGTTTATCTTTTAGAGGCCATTCTATATTGAGATCACTATCATTCCATATTATACCGGAATCTGCATCCGGATTATATTCATTTGTACATTTATAAAGAAAATGGGTATTATCCTGCAAAGTTACAAAACCATGTCCAAATCCAGGAGGAATATAAAACATTGTATTATTATCCTCTGTCAGCTCAATTCCATACCACTGTCCAAAAGTTCTGGAATCCGGTCTAAGGTCTACAGCTACATCCCAAACTGCACCTTTTATACATCTAACAAGTTTTCCCTGTGCATAAGGATCCTTTTGGAAATGGATACCGCGTAATACTCCCTTTGAGGAATAAGAATGGTTATCCTGGGTAAATTCTTCAGTAATTCCAGCCTTAACAAAGTCAGATTTTTTGTATGCTTCCAGAAAAAAGCCCCTTTCATCTGTAAAGACTCGGGGTTGAACTATTTTAAGCCCATTAAGAGGTGTTTCTTTAAATTCAAATGGCATGACAACTTTCTCCTTGCTTAGCCTGTAGACTATAGGCTTATTCTTCCTTCCTACCCCTCTTCTCTCGCTCTATTTATCAAATACTGACCATACTGATTTTTCTTTAAATCTTCTCCAAGTATTAGTAGCTGATCTTTTGCTATATATCCCATCTCAAAGGCTATTTCTTCTATACATGCAACTTTTAAACCCTGTCGTTTTTCTATTGTCTGAATATACATGGATGCTTCCAGAAGGCTTTCATGGGTGCCGGTATCCAGCCATGCATAACCACGACCCATAAGTTCTACTTTAAGGTCACCCCTTTTTAGATATTCCTGGTTAACTGTTGTTATTTCCAGTTCTCCTCTATTCGAGGGTTTTACATTTTTTGCTATTTTAACTACAGAATTAGGGTAGAAATAGAGCCCTACAACGGCATAGTTTGATTTTGGATTTTCCGGTTTTTCCTCTATGCTTGTTACATTTCCTTCTTTATCGAAGGTTGCAACTCCGTAACGATTGGGATCATTAACATAATAGCCAAATACTGTAGCTTTATTGTCCTGAGTTACATTATTGACTGATTCTTTTAATAAGTCTGTAAATCCATGACCATAAAAAATGTTGTCTCCAAGGACCAGACAGACATCATCACTTCCTATAAATTCTTCTCCAATTATAAAGGCCTGGGCAAGACCGTCTGGAGAAGGTTGTACTTTATAACTTAGATTTAATCCAATATGATTTCCATTTCCTAGTAGATCTTCAAATTTTGGTAGATCTATTGGGGTGGAGATTATTAGGATCTCTTTTATTCCTGCCAGCATTAATACTGAGAGGGGATAATAGATCATTGGTTTGTCGTAGATTGGGAGGAGTTGTTTGCTTACAGATTTTGTTATTGGGTAGAGTCTTGTACCGGAACCTCCGGCCAGGATTATTCCTTTCATTTTTTACTTCCTGTTATTTTGCTAGGATAAACTTTGACAGCTTATCCACTAAATATTTATAGATAAGGTGGCAACAAAGGGCTTCACCTATTGTTACTATATGTCCCCCCAACACCATATGGGTTATGAGCTGTGGACATTTGTTCATAGAATCCCTTATCCTCAAGTAATTTTGACGTAAATTCTACAATTTTATCTTTATCTGTTCCAACAAGCTTTACTGTTCCGGCATCAAGTTCTTCCGGTCGCTCTATTGTTATCACACTTTACAAGGACGGGTTTTCTCAGGGAAGGTGCTTCTTCCTGTATTCCACCACTTTCCGGACATTAGGATTTAGGTGGACTGGATATACACTATCAATATTTGAGTGTTTTACTGAAATCTCTTTAGATTTATATAATTAAATTTCATTTACTTGTTGTAATGCAAAATTTATATCTTTTTGGCTAAGATAAATTCCTTGAGATTGCATTCTGTGTACAGCATCAAGCATTATATCGCCTATATTTACAACACCTTCTGTTATTCCTTCTTTCTGTAGATTTTCAATAGCAGTTTCTGTAGGACACAAGAGATGAGTTGAAAGATGGTCTGCAACAATTCTGTTTTGCTCTTCTGGCATTTACATATCAAAACTGCGAAGGCCGGCGTCCACATGAACAATAGGAATGTGGAGTTTCGACACTGCCAAAAAACCTGCAAGAATTGAATTGGTATCACCATATACAAGTAGATAATCCGGTTCAGGAATCTCCATCTCTTCAAAAAAGACATCAGACATATTTTTATCATAGTGCTGACCGGTATGGACAAGGATTTCTTTAAAATCCAGTGAATACTTTTGACGAATAAGGCGACTTAAAACAGCTGCCTTAACAAACTGAGGCCTTGCTCCAATAACAGTTAAAATGGTTTTCATAATTTGTATATTTTTTCTGTTCTTGCAGGATAAGCATTCTGGAGATCTACTATAAGAGCAGCTTTTTCCTCTATCTTTCCAAAATCAAATATCTTATGTTTAGTAGTAACTACTATACAATCTACTTCTTTAAGAATATTATCTGAAAGATATACTGAATTGAAAGTTCTACCCCCCTCTGTTTTTACAGCCGGGATATGAGGGTCGTGATACAGGACGTCTCCCCCCTTATGAGCTACCTCATCCATTATCTTTAATGCAGGACTCTCCCTTTCATCACTGATATCAGGTTTATAGGCTACTCCAAGGAAAAGAATTTTTGACCCATTTATAGGTTTTTTATGTTTATTTAAGGCAGTACCAATTTTTACTGTCATACGATGGGGCATTAGATTATCAACCTGTCCGGCTGTATTTATCATCGCAATATCAAAATTATATTTCTTCGCAATATATTCAAGGTAAAATGGATCCAGAGGGATGCAGTGCCCCCCTACCCCTGGCCCCGGATAAAACGCCTGGAAACCATAGGGTTTAGTCTTTGCAGCTTCAATTACCTCCCAAATATTGATCTTCATCTTTCCTGAAAGAAGGGCAAGTTCATTGATAAGAGAGATATTAACCAGGCGATAAGTATTCTCAAGTATTTTTACCATTTCAGCTACTCTAGGTGAAGAAACGGGATACATATATTTTATAGCAATAGAGTAAAGCTCCATTCCTATCTTTTTACCCTTTTCTGTCATTGCTCCAAGAACCTTGGGAGTATTCCCTGTTTTATACTCTTCATTCCCAGGATCTACTCTTTCCGGACTGAATGCAAGCCAGAAATCATCCTCTACTTTCATACCTGATTCTTTTTCTATTATAGGAAGCATTAAATCTTCTGTTGTAGTTGGATAGGTAGTGCTCTCCAGGCAGATAAATGTACACGGTTTCATGTTCTGTCCAATTTCCGTGCATGCTGACTCTATGTAGGTCATGTCCGGTTTTTTAAAATGATCAAGAGGAGTTGGAACACAGATTAAAACGGCATCACATTCGGAAATCCTTGAAAAATCTTCTGTTGCTTCAAGATATCCATTTTTACTAACTGTCTCGAGGTCAATATCTTCAATATCACCAATATAGTTTTTACCTGTATTTACTAATTTCACTTTTTCAGAACTTTTCTCAAAACCCAGAACCTTTGTATTTTTTAAAGCAAAGGTTACGGCCAGAGGAAGTCCTACATAACCAAGCCCGAGAACTCCTATTTTTATAGTTTTATCTGATATTTTTTTAAGTATATTTTTGTAGCTGTCTGCCATTATTTATCCTCATTAATTATTGATTCAAGAATCCCATCAGATTCTTTATATTTTTCACCACAGAAAGAACAGTCTAAACTTTTATCAAGTTTTTCACCGCATTTACAAATCCATCCATGTAATTTTGCCGGAGTTCCATAGACCATGCCATAATCAGGAACCTCTTTTGTTACTACCGATCCCGCACCTACAAATGAATATTTACCAAGAGTTATACCGCATACTATTGTTGCATTGGCTCCAATAGAAGCTCCTTTTTTTATTAGGGTTGTTTTATATTCATCTTTTCTTACTACAAAAGATCTTGGATTAATTACATTAGTAAAAACACAGGATGGTCCACAAAAAACATCATCTTCCAGAATTACATCATCATAAATAGATACATTATTCTGGACCTTTACTCCATTCCCAAGAACAGCCCTGCTGCCAATGTTTACATTTTGCCCGATTGAACATTTTTTTCCGATTTTTGCCCCGGACATGATATGGGAAAAATGCCAAACCTTTGTATCTTTTCCTATATCAGATCCTTCATCAATATAACTTGATTCATGTACAAAATAATCAGCCATTTAATGCCTCTTTAATTGATTTACAGATAAAATCTATCTCTTCCTCTGTAATGAATGGATGCATAGGAAGGCTCATTACCTGCTGTGAAAGCATATCAGATACAGGATAGCTGTCATTCTGCTCCAGATGAGAAAATGCTTTCTGTCTGGGAAGAGGCATAGGGTAATGGATAGCCGTGGGAATATCCTTAGCACTGAGCTTTTCTCTTATTATGTCTCTTTTTTCCGACCTAATAGTATACTGTGCCCAGGTTGAACGGATTTCTGATAAAACTTCCGGAGCTTGTACAATATCCTTCAATCTGTCAAAATACAGTTCTGCTACTCTATTTCGAGCATCGATTTCATTGTTAAATTGTTTTAATTTGGTACTCACCACTGCAGCCTGGATACTATCCATACGGCCATTCATACCAAGT
>DAOWEB010000279.1 GCA_030638735.1 Spirochaetaceae bacterium | reverse complement strand
TCGGTATTATTGTTGTATTTGAAGATATAACAAAAATAAGGAATCTTGAGGATAAACTTGTAGTATCATCCAGGCTTGCAGCTTTAGGGGAAATGGCCGCTGGTGTTGCACATCAAATAAGGAACCCTCTTGCGGTTATGAAAGTTTCTATGGAAATGCTGAGGGATGATCTGGCATATCCTGAAGATGATACTGAAGCGGGAGATTTGACTGGTTTTATTCTTAATGAAATCGATACACTGGATTCTGTTGTAAATAATTTTCTAGCCTTTGCCAAACCAAAAAGAGGTAATAAGACTTATGAAAGCATTGTAGATCTTCTTGATTTTACAATACGCAGTATTCCCATAGAGAAGTATAATCCTGTTAATTTGATTAGAGAAATAGATCCTGACATTGGAAATCATCTTTTTGATAGAAATCTTGTAGTACAGGCATTTTCCAATATAATAATTAATGCTTTCCAGTGTTCAGAGAAAGGTGATAGAATATTTGTAAGAGCCTATCGTAAGGATTCTGCACTTTTTATTGAAATAAAAGATGAAGGTTATGGAATGAGTGAAGAGATAATATTAAAAATGTATAATCCTTTTTTTACAACAAAAGAAACAGGAACAGGATTAGGACTTTCTATTGTTCATAGAATTATTGAAGAACATAATGGTTCTATTCAGGTAGAATCTGAACAGGGACAGGGAACACTATTCAGACTTATATTTCAGGAAACAATATGAAAAAGCTTTTAATAGTTGATGATGAACTTAATATGCAGAAAGTTCTGGGTATTCTTTTTCGTAGAGAAAATTATGAGGTAATAACTGTTTCAAATGGAAGGGAAGCAGTTGAAATACTCGATAAAGGAGTTTTATTTGATCTTATCCTCAGTGATATAAAAATGCCGGTAATGGATGGGATAGAACTTTTAAAATATTTAAAAAAATCACAAATTAATATTCCTTTGATACTTATTACTGCTTATGGATCAATAACAGAGGCTGTAGATGCCATGAAACTGGGGGCAGTTGATTTTATTACAAAACCATTTAATAAAGAAGATCTTAAAAATATAGTTTATCGGTCTATTCATGGAGAAAAAGAAAATTATAGTAAGCAAAATAAATCTCTTCGGAATGACAAAGGTGTTATTTACAGCAGCGGGAAAATGCAGAAGATTATGGAAACAGTCCGTAAGGTAGCACCCAGTAATTTATCTATCCTTTTAACCGGGGAAAGCGGGACCGGGAAAGGTATTATTGCCCAGGCTATTCATAATTATGCTTTTCAGGATTCAGATGTTGAGTCTCCCTTTATAAGTATAAATTGTCCTGCATTACCGGATACCCTATTGGAGAGTGAATTATTTGGATATAAAAAGGGTGCGTTTACAGGAGCAGATAAAGATTTTCCAGGAAAGGTGAGCATGGCAAATGGAGGAACTCTTTTTCTTGATGAAATAGGAGATCTTTCTCTGAATGTACAGTCAAAGTTACTAAAACTTCTGGAAGAGGGAATTTATTCTCCATTAGGAAGTACCAGGGAATACAAGGCACATATTAGAATTATAAGTGCTACAAATCAATCTATCGCTAAAATGATTAAGGAAAAGAAATTCAGAGAAGATCTTTTTTACAGGATAAATTCTGTAATGCTTGAAATACCTCCATTACGATCCAGAAAAGAAGATATTTCCCCTCTGGTAGAGTTATTTATTAAGAGGTTCTCAAATGAAAATAATAAAAATATTGGTACAATTTCAAATAAAGGCTTAGTTTATATCTCCGAACATCACTGGCCGGGAAACATAAGAGAGCTTAGAAATGTTATTCATAGGGCTGTAGTTCTTTCCTCTAATAATGAATTATTGATAGATGATTTCCCTCTTTTTGAAAAAGATGATAATAGCAAATATAACTTTTCCATGAATGTTGTTAAAAAAGATGAGAGAGAACTGGTACTTGGAATACTTAATAAAAATAACTGGAATATTTCTGCTTCTGCCCGTGAGCTTGGAATATCCAGAGGTTCCCTTAGGTATCGTATAACAAAATACTCTCTTGAAATTGGCTAAAGTTAGCCGGTAATTAGCCAATCATAGCCATTTATGTTGTATTTTGTCTAATTTTTTTTTGTCAGCTCTAATTTTGAGTTCTTAGAGGAAAAAAATAATTGGCACATATATTGCTTACTATAAGAAAATATATTACGGAGGAAAAGATGATTAAAAGAATTAGTATGTTGCTCGTTGTGTTACTTGTTTTAAGCACTTTCACTTTAAGTGCAGGAGGAAATAAGGAAGCAGCTGGAGAAGAAAAGGTACAAATTACCTTTACAAGCTGGAGAACAGAGGATATTGAGAGGATGAACAGGATCAATGCTGTATTTATGGAAAAATTTCCTAATATTGAAGTTTTGTTTCAGCCCATCAATGATACTGAATATGATGCTCAGATGAGAGCCGGTCTGGAAACAGGAACAGGTGCAGATATTATTTTTCTTAGGTCTTATGATACAGGAAGAATAGTCTATGATGGTGGTTCTATTTATGAACTTAATAAAGATCTGCCTAATCTTGAGGGGTTCCCTTCTGCAGCAGTAAAGGCATGGTCTACAGAAGATGGTAAAATTTATGCAGTTCCATCAGTAGGTGTTACGCATGGTGTTTACTATCATAAAGATATCTTTAATAAGTATGGTCTTACTGAACCTGAAACATGGGATGAATTCATTGCTGTAGCTCAAAAATTGAAAGATAATGGTGAAGTTGTTTTTGCTCAGGGAGGACTTGATGACTGGACACTTTACGAAGTAGTTTTTAGTGGACTCGGACCAAACTTCTATGGTGGTGAAGAAGCAAGACAGAAGTTAATGGCTGGAGAAATGAAATTAACAGATAAACCTTTTCTTGATGCCTTCAAAGCTGTAGATCAGTTACAGCAGTTTTTCCCAAAGGGGTATGAAGCTCTTGATTATGTAAGTATGCAGACAATGTTTGGTACAGGTCAGGCTGCTATGTTTATGGGAGGTTCCTGGGAACTTGGAATACTGGAAGATCTTGGATCTACAGACCTTGGATGGTTTGCTCCTCCTTTAGTTAAGAAAGGTGATGTTCTTCAGTACAGTTTTCATGTTGATGCAGGTATTGCATTAAACAAGAATTCTGAACACCTTCCGGAAGCTCTTGAGTACATTAAATGGGTAAGTTCACCTGAATATGCTCAGCTATTAATGAATGAGCTTCCTGGATTTTTCTCTTATACACCTGGTGATTATCCTCTTGAAAATGCTATTGCAAAAGAGATGATTGGTGCTGCCAGTGATGCTGTTCTTACTGTAAGAACTGTATGGGAAAAAATGTCAGCTCAGTCTCCAAGCGGAAACGGTCTAATGGGAGAAGCTCTTCCAAAGATGGTTACAGATGTTTTTACACCTGAAGAAGCAGCAGCATACGTTCAGGATGGCCTTGCTACCTGGTATGCTCCTTTTATGAAATAAGATTACATAAATACAATCTTTGCTGTCTGGATTTTTTATCCAGGCAGCTTTATCTATATTTACAGGAGTTGTTATGACAGGAATGAAGTCCGGAAAAGTAAAACCCTTTATGGTTTTTTTTCTTTTACCTGCAGTTCTAATTTATACAGGGTTTTTGTTACTACCAATCCTGGATTCTATGAGATTAAGTTTTTATTCCGGCAAAGGTCTTATTCCTGATAAATTTGTAGGGTTTGAAAACTATATAAAACTTTTTACACAGTTCCCTTTTAAAGACAGAATGATAAATGCCTTTTCAAATAATATTAAGTTTTTCTTTATTGTAACTTTAATTCAAAATGTATTTGGTTTTTTTATTGCTTTTTTTGTTACAAGAAAAATTATTGGAAAAGGTTTTTTTCGAAAAATTAGTTTTCTGCCAACAACTCTGTCTGTTTTAGTAGTAGGTTTTCTTTTTAAGCTTATACTTAATCCTGTATGGGGTATTTTTGATAAGATGCTTGCTGCAGTTGGTCTGGAGGCCCTTATTCGACCATGGCTTGGTGACCCTCTGACTGCTTTACCTGTGCTTGCCATTGTTGTAAGCTGGCAGTTTATGGGTGAATCTGTTCTGTTTTATACGGCAGGAATCGATGCTATTCCTGAAGAGGTTACAGAAGCTGCCCGAATTGATGGTGCTAACCCGCTACAGGAACTGTGGTATATTATTCTTCCATCTATTTTGCCCATTATTGGAATTGTAACGATTCTGATTTTTATAGGCGATTTTACACAGTTTGATATTGTATATGCTATGTCAACAACAATGGCAAACCCCGCCTTTGGAACAGATCTATTTGGTTCACTCTTCTATAGAACTGCTTTCTCTACTCCTGTCCGGGGAGGCTGGGGTATGGGCATGGGAGCTGCTGTTTCTACAGTAATGTTTTTTATAGTTTTTTCCGGTGTTATGGTCTGGCTCTACTTTTTTAAACTCAAGGGGAATAAAAATGACTAAACATGCAGTAAAAAGAAAAATAACACAATCTATACTTTTTATATTTCTATCTGTTTATGCTGTTACAATACTCTATCCTATATTTCTTATGTTTTTAACATCATTTAAAACAACAAGAGAAATATTTACAAATCCTTTTGGTCTCCCTGCATCTTTTGAATTTACAAGTTATATAAAATTACTTACTGTATCAAATTATCTGACATATTTTAGAAACAGCATTTTTGTTACTGCAATTTCTCTTTTCACGATTATTGTAATTACTTCAACAGCTGCATTTGTCCTTGCAAAATATAATTTTAAATGGAAAAATTTTCTATATATCTTCTTTGTTGCGGGGATGATTATCCCCATAAGACTTGGAACTATCAGTATATTGAAGTTAATGATAGGTATGCATGCCAACGATACCTTGTTTTCTGTTATAATTGTGGGGATTGCAGTTGGTATTCCCTTTGGTATTTTTATACTTACAGATTTTATAAAGATGATTCCTGAAGAATTGAGTGCTGCGGCCAGGATAGACGGCTGCAGTGAGCCTGCAATTTTCAGGATTGTAATAATACCTCTTTTAAGGCCTGCTCTAGCTGCTGTTGCTATAATAAACTATATCCCTATATGGAATGATTTCTGGTTCCCTTTGGTTTTCCTAAAATCTGACAATGTAAAAACGGTTCCTCTTGCTACAGCCTTGCTTTTTGGTCAGTATCAGACTAACTATGCTCTTGTGTTTGCAGTGTTGTCCATGGCTTCAATTCCAGTAATGTTATTTTACATAATATTTTCCAAACATTTTGTACAGGGACTGTCTTCGGGAGCATTAAAGGGATAAAACTATGATATTACATGGTGAAAATAGAAATCCTGATTTTAACAGGCTGATACAGGTTTTAAAACGTGCAAAAACAGATGTTCCGGTCCTTTTTGAATATTATATGAATGATACTGTTTACGATATTCTAACAGAAAATGAAAAACTACCTGATGATCCGTTTCTTAGAGATCGTGTAAAGATGATTCTTGCTTTCCGAAATGCCGGTTATGATTTTGCAACCTTTTTACCTCCTAATGAGATGAGTTTTTATCAGCGGGATAAAAAGGGAGGTGAATCCTTTTCTCTAAATAATGGGGCAGGTATTACCTCAAAAGAGATTCTGGATTCTTACCCCTGGCCGGATCCCTTTAAAATAGACCTATCAATACTGGATAAATTAGCACCCTATATCCCTGAAGGTATGAAGCTAATTGCCTCAGGACCTGATGGCGTGGAAGAGTCTGTAATTGAGCTCGTGGGTTTTGAAAAACTCTGTTACATGATTGTAGATAATCCTGATCTTGTTAAAAGTATTTTTGATGAAGTTGGTCAGCGACTTTTGGATTACTACTCCCGTCTGGTTGAATATGATATTATAGGTGCCTGTATAAATAATGATGACTGGGGATTTAATACTCAAACGCTTATTTCCCATGAGGACATGGAGAAATGGCTTTTCCCCTGGCATAAAAAAATAAATGATGTTATTCATGCTGCCGGTAAACCGGTAATACTTCATTCCTGTGGAAATATCTATCCCTTAATGGACAGGATAGTGGATCATTTACAGGTAGATGGTAAGCATTCATATGAAGATTCAATAATGTCTGTAGAGGATGCCTGGGAAAAGTACCATAACAGAATATCCATAATTGGCGGGATAGATGTTGATTTTATCTGTAGAAGTACACCGGAAGAGGTTTATAAAAGAAGTAAGGGCATGCTGGAAAGGACTGGTCTGGATGGTGGATTTGCACTGGGAACCGGAAACTCTGTACCGGAATATGTACCCCCTGAAAACTATTTTGCCATGATGAAAGCAGGTCTTGAATAAATTTATATCTTGAGAAAAAACCATACTATTTTAAAGCAAATGGAAAGTCTTGCAATTATAACACTATTTGATATTTTCGAGATATTCCACATCTGCCAGATCTCTCAATCTCCCGGAAGAGCGCTTATTAATAATTAGATCTGCCCTGGAAATGACGGAAATATCAATTCCTTCTATCTTAATTATTTTACGTCTGGTATAGCAGTCAGCAACACTAATTCCGTCAGCATGATTTATTATATCAATTTGAATGGGGGAGTTCCCCATCCGGAAAACATTCCCTTTCTCTTTAAAAACTTCATCTTTCACGGTAGGAGCTCCGAATTCATGAAGAGCTTTTTGAAGCTGAGCAATGTTGTTGTTGTCTACAGCAATTAAAAAATCAATATCTTTGGTAGCTCGCGGATTTCCATAAACACCAATAGCCCATCCGCCGACCAGGAGATATTTAACGTTGTGATTGTTTAAGCACTGTATAAACTCTTTGAAGTCTACCGGTAGTTGCCTCGGAACCATAAAAACATTCCCTTAAGTATGTAATTGTTCTGAATCGTTCTTTCACAGTTGCTTGTGACCATTCATTACGATCCAGCTGTTCAAGTTCTTTCTGGTTTGAGACAATAATTTTACTACGATTCATTCGGTTAATCATGCTGATATTATACCATATTAAAACTTAAACAACAAATGTTCATAGAAATTAAAGAACTATGTCCTATATCTTAAGAAAGAACCGTGCAATTTCAAAATATATGGTTAACCCTGCAACATCAATTATAGTAGCCATCAATGGTCCTGACATAACTGTAGGATCATAACCCATTCTATGAATAAGAAGGGGGGCCAGAGTTCCTATCATATTGCTAATTAGAACAACAAAAATTAAAGAGGAACCAATAATAAATCCCTGCTCAATACCTATTCCCGGTGGAAGGATAATGCTTCGTAGAATTATAACTGCTCCGGTAATAATTCCCATCATTATTCCGACAAAAAGTTCTTTAAACATTATAACACCAATTTCTCTAAACTGAATCTCCCCTGTAGCAAGACCACGAATCATCAGGGTTGAAGACTGGCTTCCTGCATTTCCTCCTGTCTGGGTTATTACCGGCATAAATATAAACAGAAAGGCGGCACTTAATATTACCCCTTCATAATGATGAAGAACATTAGTTGTAATAGTTCCTACTAAAAGCAAAACTATTAGCCATGGAACTCTTTTTTTTACAAGCCCCCATATAGAGGTAGACATGTAGCTCTCTGCCTCTCCGGACATAGCACCCATTTTGTAAACATCTTCTGTCTGTTCTTCCCTGATAACATCCAGGGCATCATCAAAAGTAATATCTCCAAGAAGAACATTGTTCTGATCAACAACCGGTAGAGAAACAAGATCATTGGCTTCCAGAATTTTTACGGCTTCCTCCTGATCCGTATCCTCTCTTACAGAAATTACTTTATCATCCATAATGTCTGATATTTTATTATCATTATCTGCAGATAATATATTCTGTACAGAAACAATACCAATAAGCCTTTGAAGATTGTCCAGAACATATATGTTGTATAGGAATTCGACTTTTTCAGCATTTTTTCTAATAAAATCCAGGGCATTAGATACATTAATTGAAGATCTAATAGCAAGATACCGTGGATTCATTAAGCCGGCAGCATCATCTTCATCGAATCTAAGAAGAAAAAGAGTTTCTTTTTTTACTTCATCACTTAAACTTTCCCAAACTGTATTTCTTATATCCGGATTAACACTTTGGACAATATCAACAAGATCATCCGGTTCCATCTCTTTAAACAGTTCTTTTTTATTTTGTTCGGACAGAGTATGAAGTATTCTTTCCTGTTGGGGATCTGTTAGTTCTGTAATTAGATCAAGTTTTGTTTCCATTGGCAGGTGGAGAAAAACAAGTGTTTCTTCTTCCTCTGTTAAAATACGCCATTCATCTGTAAGCTTAACTATATCTACATCTTCCAGTAACTCCCTGAGGCGTGAGGGATCCATAATTTCTTCGTATTCTCTTAGATGTTCAATCCATGTACTCATTATTCCCCCAGTCACCAATAAACTGAATTTCCGGATCCAGTTTTAGTCCGAGTTTTTCATTAACTTTATTTTGAGTATAAGTAATTATACTGCGAATATCCTGTGATCTGGCTTGTTTTTTATTTACTATAATATTGCCGTGAAAACTGGCAATTTCTGCATCCCCTTTGGAATACCCTTTTAAACCCAGTGAATCTATAATTGCACCTGTAGGTTTTCCAAAATCTCTATTATTTTTAAATACAGATCCGGCACTTGGGTATTTATAATGCCCTTTATTTTCTCTGTCCTGTTTGTGTAATTTCATATTGCTCCAGATATTATATTTATTATCTTTTTTCAGTTTAAAGGAGGCTGATAAGATTACAGTGTTTGAATTTTGAAATGGAGAAAATTTATAAGAAAAATTATTACTAATATCAATACCGTCAAGAGTTCTTATTTCAAAATTTTCATCAAGATAATTAATATTAAGAAGAATATCAGAAATTGATACATCATAACATCGGGCATTCATCCATACGGCACCTCCAACACTTCCAGGCATACCGTATATAAAATCAAGACCAGACAGGTTATTTTCTGCTGCTTCTTTTGAAAGATCACTAATTGAAAAACCTGCTTCTGCTGAACAAATATTCTCCTTAAAGCTGAAATTTGATATTTTACTCATATCTATTACCAGCCCTCTTATACCATTATCTGAAACAAGAATATTTGCTCCTCCCCCCAGTATAAAAACAGGAATAGAATGCATTTTAGTAAATTTAAGAAGTATAGCAATATCATCATAGCTTTCAGGAACTGCAAAATAATCCGCATTACCGCCAGTTTTGAATGTAGTGTGTAAATTCATGGGAATATTTCTTTCTATTTTCCCTCTGATATTGATTTTTTCCAGTTTTTTACGTACATTATTTTTCACAAGTTTATAATATGAGAAAAGAATAATTATTAACAGGGGATTTTTGTGAAACTGCGTTTTTTTAATACCATGGGAAGATTAGTAGAGGATTTCAAAACTATAGAGACTGGTGTAGTTAAAATGTACTGCTGTGGACCAACTGTCTATAATTATGCACATATTGGTAATCTTAGAGCATATCTTTTTGATGATATCCTTCGCCGTACTCTGGAATATGCAGGATATAAAGTTAATCATGTAGTGAATATTACAGATGTTGGACATCTTACAGACGATAATGATGACGGTGAAGATAAAATGGTAAAAAGTTCCAGAGAAACAGGAAAATCTGTTTGGGATATTGCAAAATATTTTACTGATGCCTTTTTCAAGGATATAGATAATCTTAATATTGTCAGGCCGACTGTCAGTCCCAGGGCAACTGATCATATTGAAGAGATGATTAATTTAATAAAACGTCTGGAAAGCAGAGGTTATACCTATGAGTCCGGAGGCAATGTTTATTTTGATATAGATAAGTTTCCGGATTATGGTAAACTTGCTCTAAGGGACCGCCAGGATCTTAGTGCCGGTGCCAGGATTGCTGTTGATCCTAATAAAAAAAATGCTCATGATTTTGTATTATGGTTTACAAACTCCAAATTTGAGGATCAGGCAATGCAGTGGGACAGTCCCTGGGGCAGGGGATATCCCGGATGGCATTTGGAATGTTCTGCAATGAGTATGAAATATCTTGGAGATCAGTTTGATATACATTGTGGAGGAATTGATCATATATCTATACATCATACAAATGAAATTGCTCAGTCAGAGGCCGCCAGTGGCAAAAAATGGGTAAATTACTGGATGCATAACGAGTTTCTTATAATGAATAAAGGTAAAATGGCAAAATCTTCCGGGAACTTTATTACCCTCGATTCATTAATTGAAGATGGATTTGATCCATTGGACTATAGATACTTTTCCTTAGGAGGTCACTATAGATCTCAACTTCAATTTTCAATTGAATCCCTTGGTTCTGCAAAATCAGCCAGAGAGAATTTATTTGAAAGAGTTATTCAGCTTAAAAAAGATACAAATAATACCCCATCCCCAAAAGCAGGGAACCTTGCTAAAGAATATATTGCTAAATTTCAGGACCATATTTCCAATGATCTTAACACCCCTAAGGTTCTTGCCGATCTATGGCTTATGCTTAAAGACAGTAATTTAAGTTCAGAAGATAAACTTTTTATAGTATATGATTTTGACAGAATCCTTGGCTTTGATCTTGAAAATTTGTCTATTCCGGAAGAAAAAAAAGAAGATATTCTTGATCCGGAGATTAAAAACCTGATTGATTTAAGAAATAAAGCAAGAGATGAAAAAGACTGGATCAAAGCTGATGAATTGAGGGATCTTATTTTTTCAAAGGGATTTAGTGTTAAAGATACGCCTTCCGGAACAGAGTGGTCAAAAAATGTGTAACCTAATTATTGTACCGTTGTTTATATGGACGTAGGGGAAGGCCAAACCTATACTTTCCGGGAGGTTTACGATTCAGTTTTTCCGGTTCTTTTTAAAGTGGTTTATAATATAATCAGAGACCGGACCATAGCGGAAGATCTTTGTCAGGAAGCTTTTATACGGTATTATAATAAGAGAATCCCTCTTCCTAATATCAATGAGAGTAGATACTGGTTAATAAGAGTCGCTAAAAATTTAGCATTTAATTATCGTAAGCGAAAAAACAGGGAAGTTAATGCAGTTGAGAAACTTAAGCAGGAGAGTGTTCATATTCAGTCAGACAGTCAGATGGATCTTGTAAAAGAGGAGACTGCAGTTATTGTTAAAGAAGCACTGGATAATCTTCCTGTTAAATATAGGTCTGTTTTAATTTTAAAGGAATATGGAGAGTTAAATTATAAAGAAATTGCAAAAATCTTACATATTTCCGAAAACAATGTTAAAATACGTATTTACAGGGCGAGGGCTTTATTGGAAAAGAAGTTAAATATGGGAGATCTTAATGTGTATTGACGGACAGACTCTTTCAGCGTATATGGATAATGAACTGGATAGTTCAAAAAGCTTAATAATAAGAGATCACCTTGAAATATGCAGTACATGCAGGGAAAGTGCTGATTCTTTTAATTCTCTAAGAAGTCGTTTGAAATATACAAATCCGGAGGTTAATTCTTTTTCAAAGGAAGCTGTATGGGCAAGACTGGCGCATTCTACCTCCACAGATAAAGGATTGGATTTTTGGCATCGTGGTTTTGTTATTGCTCCATCTTTAATGGTTAGTTTATCATTTCTTTTTATTGCGGTTTTAGGGACAGGGATCTTTTTTGCAATTCCTAAAAACAGTAATATAATATTTCCAGAAAAAAATTCCGGTTCTGCTTTTAATCATGTCAATTTTCCACTGGATATTCCTGTAGATAATGTTGAAAAAATCCTTGCTTATTTTGATATTCATGATGAACCAATGGAAGTTTTTATTCAATTACCAGGTTCCTCAGATTTTATTATTCAGGGAGAGCCCCGTTTTCTGAAAAAAAATGATTACATTGCTGGTCGCTGATTTGATAAAAAAATCTCTTTCTATAATTGTTCTCTTCTTCTCTCTTAGCTTTATGTATGCTGTTGATGTTAATGATGCTTTAAAATATCTTAAGAATAATGCTCTTAATATAGACATTATTACCAGAATAGTAGATGAACAGGGGATTTCTATCTGGGAAGCAGAGATGAGTAGAATTACCATTAGTGGTAAATCTGTTAAGGTTAAACTCCAGGGAGTTAATATTCTTGTTATTACTGATATAACACCATATATCAGGAATGACAGTACTATTCTTCTTGTATCTCAGGGTGAAATCTGGATTGGTTCTGCTGATTCCGAAGAAATGAATCATTACAGCACAATTAAAAGTCTTCCTGTAACTATGGGCGAAAGTGTTTTGTTTTTCCCTTTAGGTGTCATTCAGTCAATGGATAGAAAAATATATAATATTGAATTGGAGATCCAGGTTAATCAAGACATTAGTGGATCCGGAGAATAAAAACAGCTCATGAAAAAACTTAAACATCCCGCAATAATACCTCTTGGAATATTTTTATTTTTAATAATTTTATATATTGTTTCATCATTCTTAACAGGGAGTAACCCCCGGATTGATAGTATTGAACCATCAGTTGCGTTTCCCGGAGAGAATATTATCTTAAAAGGGGAAAATTTCGGTAAGGCTTCTGTTGATGGGTTTGTAATAATTGCAGGTATAAGGCCTACAGTATCAAGTTATCTGGAATGGACAGATACAAAAATAGTATTGAGAGTTCCTGATGAAGTTGGTTCAGGACGGATTTTTGTTAAATCAAATAAAAATCTTAGTAATGGTCTTCTTTTTACAAATAAAGAATATATCCCTGTAATAGTTTCCGGCCCTGCAGGTCCCGGTGAACCCTATTTGGACTCGATCTCCCCTGAAAAAGGGATGGTAGGTGAGTATGTTAAAATTGATGGTCTGAATCTTGGATCTGAACGGGGATCCAGTAAAGTTCTCTTTAGTTTTTTTACTTCTGATGAAAGTAAAAATGTAGCTTGCTCTGAACTCGATTTTGATTATATAGATTGGAGTGATCATTCAATTTCAGTCTATGTGCCGGATGGTGCTACTTCGGGAAATATTCAAATTAGTACAGACAGGGGAATGAGTAATTCAATTTATTTTGAAGTGACCACTCCATTTGGCACAAAACAATATAATCAGCAAAGGGGATATCAACTTCAATATGGAGTTACAGTTTCCAATGTAATTGCTGATCCGGTAAACAGTATTCAGATCTGGGCTCCTGTTATTCAATCAAGTCTATCTCAAAGAAGTGTTGAATCTGTTTTTGAACCCGAACCTATGTGGGAGAATTATAAAGGTCTTAACAGATATAATCTGGAAAACCTTCAGCCCTGGAATGAGTATATTTTAAACCAGACTCACTGGTTTGAACGATATGCTATAGAAACTGATATCAATATTTCTTCAATATCAGGTGTTTATGATAAAGATCGTAAGCTGGTTAGTTATTACACAAAAGAAGATGAAATTATTCCGGTAAATGATAAAATTATAAATGAGGTTGTTAGATCCATTGTAGGAAGAGAGAAAAATCCTTATTTTAAAGCTCAGAAATTATATGAGTATCTTCTTAGAAGACTGGATTATATTGAGTTTACAGGATCACAGACAGTTATGGAAAGTCTTGATAAACGCAAGGGGGATGCCTATGACTATGCTGTCCTGTTTACAGCTCTTGCAAGGAAAGCAGGAATCCCATCCAGACCTGTTGCAGGTTTTCTTGTTTATGGTAATAAACAAACTGTAAATCATTGGTGGTCTGAAATCTATATTAATGGAATTGGGTGGATCCCCGTGGATCCTGCCATGGGTGATGATATGAGTCTTTCGGATCTTCCTGTCAGAGAAAGTAATAGTGAGTACTATTTTGGTAATATTGGAAGTCAGCATATTGCTTTTTCCAGAGGTAATATAGATCTGAAAAAAATTAATCCCGATGGAAATATCAGTACAAAGGAAAGATTTTACTCTTTTCAGGATATTTATGAAGAATCTTCTATAACTGTACAGGATTATAGAGCTGTCTGGAGCCCAATTCAGGTTGTAGATTGGTGGTAAGCAATAAATAGGAGTAAAATACTAGTGACTTTGGAAGAATTCACCGAAGATAATAATGGAGTATTTATCTTCTTGTGTTATGATTGATATAAGTATAATATTACTTCTGTCTATATTTTAAATTAGTGATTCGGGTGGTTTATGATAAATCCTTTGCAACTTTCTTTGGTAAATTTTCGAAAAGGCGCTTATATCATAGTTGAAGGAAAACAGAAGGCCGATTTTTTCTATATACTAAGACAGGGTTCAGTCCGTATTAGCAAAGAAGTCAAGATTGTGGATGAAGAGGGAAGTGATATTCTTTCACCAGGAGATTTTTTCGGTGTAGTTTCAACAATGTCTTCTCATAGTCATATAGAAACAGCTCAGGCGATAACTGATGTAGTTCTTATTTCTGTTCACCGTGATCAGTTTGGTATTCTTATTGAGAAGAATACGCCTGTTGCAATGAAAATTATTCAGCAGTTTAGTAAAAAAATGCGCTTTTTGGATGAGGCTCTTACAAGAATTACCCTGAAAAGTACAGCAAATGATAATCCTGATCATCTTTTTAAGGTTGCAGAGTACTATGCCAGACAAAGTCAGTATAATCATGCATATTATGCCTATCATCAATACATAAAGTACTGTCCCACAGGACCAAGTATTAAAGTTGCCCGTGAAAGAATGGGCAAAATAAAGCCCTACTCAAAAGCAGTGTTTCTGGATGGCTCAAGTGAGGAATTCACCAGGAGTTATCCAAAAAATACAATGGTTTTCTCAGAATGTCAGCCTGGACAGGAACTATATATTATTCAAAAAGGAAGTGTCAAAATAACCAAGATTGTAAACGACAACGAGGTTATGCTTGCTCTTCTTAAACCTGGTGATATTTTCGGTGAAATGTCTTTATTGGAAGATAAACCAAGATCTGCATCTGCAATTGCACATGACGATGCTGTATTATTGGCTGTAAACAAGGCAAACTTTAAACGAATGGTGTCTGCCCAGCCCCAGATTATTACACGTTTAACTCAACTGTTATCTGAGAGAATCTGGTTTATATATAAACAACTTGCAAATACTGAGTTAAGCGATCCTTTAGGACGACTCTATCATGCTCTTTGGATACAGCTGGAAAAACTTAGAATACCAATTACAAATGAAGCATATTCTTTTGATTTTGGAACAAAAGAACTGGTAAGTATGGTTGGCTTTTCAAAAGGTGAAGGTAATACACCATTACGGGAACTTCTTCAAAATACCAAGTTTAAGCTTGTGGATAATAAAATTAGAGTAACTGATGTGGAAGAGATAGCGAAACAGGCAGGTTATTATATGAAGATGGAAAAAATTTCCAGAGCCAGAAGAGCTGCTGCTGCAAAAAGACGTTAGTATTAAGTTATTATATAATTACCTTTTTCTATTTTATTCTGCATGTATACCTGCAAAAAAATTAAGTTTTAATTTAAATGGATCCTATGCTATAATATTAATGTAATAATTAATATGTATTTAAGAGAAGTATTCATTATGTTCAACTATTTCAAAAACCAGTACTCCTATTCAGACCTCAAATATCACTTATAATTTTTTCGCAGCTGTTATTACATAAAATAAATTTGAATCTGGAGGACCAGATGAAGATTAGAGTTTTAGTAGTTTTTCTGTTGCTTTTATTCTCTGTTAATATTTTCGGGGAGAATACCGGTATTTTTTCACTTTCTATAACGCCAGGAATGGAGATGACCTTTGAGACTGATCCAAAATACTTTACAAGTGGAGGAGGAGTGGGTATCGACAGTGAATACCGGTTTCCATTTTTACCCTTCCTGGGTATCAGAGGTAATTTTGGATTTTCCTATCTTCCGATATGGACTGGTGATGGATGTAACCTTTTTACTGCCGGCGGGGGATTAACTTTTAATTTTCCCAATTTTAAAAAGATATCGGCTGGTTTATTTGGATCTGTCGGATACTATTATGGTGTTATTTCAGACAGTGAAAATGCAAATGGCGGGAATATCTATTTTTCATCCGGAGGCAGAGTCGGCTGGTCATTAACTCCCTCATATAATATTGGCATTCAGGCTGACTATAAGTATTTATCTGACGGTGACGGCGGAGCATTGTTTAATGGAATGAGTATTGGTGTCAGTAATAAATTTACTTTTCTTAGTTCACGCCGGATAAAAATTGAAAACATTTACTTTATAAATGTCTTTCCGGTATTGTACAAGTATTACAGTACCAACAGTATTGGTAAAGCAACTATTCATAATGTGGGTGAAACCACTATGGATGATATTGAGGTAACTTTATTTGTAGATAAATATATGGACAATCCCACGAACTGTCCTGCGCCTGTAAAACTGCAGGGTGGTAAGAGTGCTGAGATTGATTTATTTGCATTATTTGCAGAGAAGGTGCTTGATATAACCGAAGCTACTGTAGTGTCCGGAAAGGTCACTGTGTCCTATTCGCAAAAAAACAAAAGATACACAGTTGAACATTCAGAATCAATCCGCCTTCATGACCGCCATGCAATGATTTGGGATGATGACCGTAAGGTTGCCGCATATGTAACCTATAAAGATCCTGTGGTTCTTGATATTGCTAAATCAATTGCTCATATGGTAAAAGAATCCGGCAGTACGGTAGACGGTAATTTAAGTACGGCAATGGCTCTTCATGAGGCTTTGAGGCTTTACGGAATGAACTATGTGATCGATCCAACTACACCCTTTATTGAGTTTTCAAAAAATAAGATGGCTGTGGATTTTATTCAGTTTCCCAGGAACACTCTCCATTATAAATCCGGAGATTGCGATGATCTTTCCATTCTATACACATACATACTCCAGGCGGTGGGGATTGATACTGCTTTTATAACAATTCCGGGGCATATTTTTATGGCTTTTGCCTTAAAATTACCGCCTTCAGAAGTACAAAAAACATTTCAGGATCCTGAGGATATTATTATTTTTGAAGACAGGGCATGGGTGCCCATTGAAATAACAAAGGTTAACTCGTCTTTTCTCGAGGCCTGGAAAACCGGTTCTC
>DAOWEB010000218.1 GCA_030638735.1 Spirochaetaceae bacterium | reverse complement strand
TGTATTCCCCAGGTCTATGGTGCAGTTATGGATACAATTGACTATGTTAAAGGTGTTTTTTCTATAGAGATAAACTCTGCAACAGATAATCCTTTGATTTTTGAAGATCCTGAGGAAGCAATTTCCGGTGGTAACTTTCATGGAGAACCCTTAGCCTTTGCTCTCGATTTTCTTGGAATTGCCATGGCGGAAATGGGTAATATCTCTGAACGTACTGCAGACAGGCTTGTTAATCCTCATGTTTCCGGTTTACCTCCTTTTCTGGCAGAAAACAGCGGCCTTAATTCGGGCTACATGATAGCCCAGTATACAGCAGCAGCTCTTGTTTCAGAAAATAAGGTTTTAGCTCATCCAGCAAGTGTGGATTCAATACCTACCTCAGCAGGCCAGGAAGATCATGTGAGTATGGGGCCTATTGCCGGTCGTCATGCTGTGGATATAATTCATAATGTAGAACAGATTATAGCAATAGAAATGCTTGCGGCAGCCCAGGGTATAGATTTTCAAAAAAAACTGAAACCTGGAACCGGAACAAATGCAGCCTGGAAAGAAGTTCGGAAGCATATTCCTCATTTAGGGGAAGACAGAGTAATGTATCCGGATATGGAAAAGATGCTGGGGCTTATTAAAGAAGGGATTGTTTTGAAAGCAGTGGAAGATGCTGTGGGGGGAATTGCGTAGTAGAGACGTAGCATGCTACGTCTGTACACAGGGTACACAGTTAACGAATAGTTATTTCCCCCGATTCCAATCTATCAATTGTCCTTCGAACCCAAAAGAATGAAATAAACATAGTTACCATACTTGCAGCAGCAAGACCTATCCAGACTCCATACATACCTAAGTTAAAGACATAAACTAATACAATCATAATTGGCAGTGTTATAATAATGAGCCTTAGTAATGTCAGGAACAGCGCCGGCATGGGGTATCCTATTGCCTGAAAGAAAGAACGACCGGTTATACCTATTAAAGCGGCAAGATATGAAACTCCAAGAATCCTGTACTGCATGACTGCATACCAAAGTACTTTTTCAACATTGGTAAATGGTTTGAATATCCAGGGAGCAAAAATAACTATTATCCCGGTAAGAATTCCTACAGTAATCAAGCCCAACAGCCATGCTTCATTCATGGTTTTTCTTATTCTTTCAAAATTACCACGTCCTGAGTTCTGTCCGACAATTGTAACAACAGCAGCCCCAAGAGCAAATGCAGGCATCAGCATTATCTGCTCAAATCGGCCGCAAAGTGCGAAGGCTGTAAGGGCTAATTCGTCAATATCGATTACAATTCTATTAAATATAAAGAAACTAAGTGACATTAGAATCAATGAAAATGACTGAGGAAGTCCTATTGCCATTATATTTTTTATTGTTTTAATTTTAATGTTTGATATTGACCAGTCAATTCTTATGGATGATTTATTTCGTACAAATACTGTTATTATATAGATCATTGCCGCAGCCTGGGCAATTACAGTTGCAAGTGCGGCACCACGAACATCAAGCTTTAACAGAAAGATGAAGATTGGATCAAGAATAATGTTCAGAACAGTACCTATAATCATTGAATTCATCACATACTTCATAAGTCCCTCACCCTGTAGTATTCCACTGAATATTACGGAGAGAAAAATTATTGGGCCTGCGGGGATAATGAATTTAAAATATTCCAGACCATGGATATAGTAATCACCTTTGGCTCCAAGTGCGATGAGTATCTGTGATGAAAAAGGCAGGGTTATTCCAAGTGCAAATATTGATAGTAAAAAGCCTATCAACATTCCTGATTCAGCAGTTGTACTTAAAATCTTTGAATTATTTTCTCCTATTGCACGAGCGACAAGTGAGCTTATTCCCACCTGTAATCCATTACCAAGTGCCATAAAGAAAAATATCAAAGGGAAAACAATAGCTGTTCCTCCCATGTAGGAAGGATCTGTGAGATCAATTCTGGCGACCCAGAATGTATCTGTAACATTATAGATTACCTGTACAATCATACCGAGGAAAATAGGCAGGGATAGTTTAATAAGGACAGGCCGTATGGATCCTTCGAAAATTCCCGGGATTGTATTTGAATTACTATTATTATTCATTTTGACAGCATGTATTTTTTAAAATTAAAGATCAAGAGATTAGTTCCGGAAGTAATGAAAAATTGAAAAAATGGAATTGTTTTATATAAAAATATGTTATTATAGATATATTGAAATAGCTTAAGATGACGTATTGATTTTTTTCAATAACCTGGAGAATGAAATAATTAGGAGCAGAAAATATGCAGTCAAGACCAATGTACATGAGCGAAAAACCAAAAAATCCAATACGGGCAGCCAGAGGTACAGTGCTCCGGGCAAAAACATGGGAGGCTGAAGCTGCATTACGTATGCTTGAAAATAATCTTGATCCGGAAGTTGCTCTTATACCCGATGAACTTATTGTCTACGGTGGTGCCGGAAGGGCTGCAAGAAACTGGAGAGAATATAATAAAATTCATAGTGCACTGCAGAATTTGGCAGTGGATGAAACTCTTATGGTGCAGTCAGGAAAGGCTGTTGGAGTTCTTAGGACTCATGAACACAGTCCAAGAGTACTAATTGCCAATAGTAATATTGTTCCTGCCTGGTCCACGCAGGATAACTTTGACAAGTACGATGCAATGGGTTTAACCATGTATGGTCAGATGACTGCAGGGAGCTGGATTTATATTGGCACTCAGGGGATACTTCAGGGAACCTATCAGACTCTGGCTTCCCTTGCGGATATGCATTTTGGTGGAAGTTTAAAAGGAAAATTTATATTAACCGGTGGTCTTGGTGGAATGAGTGGTGCACAACCTCTTGCTGTAACAATGGCAGGAGGTATTGCAATTGTTGTGGAAGTAGATCCTGAGAGAGCTTCCCGTAAAGTTAATGAGGGGTACTGTGATCGTTTCACTTCAAGTTTGGATGAGGCAGTGAAATGGATGGAGGAAGCAAAGAGTAAAGATGAAGCTCTGTCTATTGCTCTTGTAGAAAATGCGGCAGTAGTTTTTCCTGAACTTGTAAAAAGGGGTACAATTCCTGATATTGTAACAGATCAAACCTCCAGCCATGATCTCCTTGATTATATGCCTATTGGTGATTTGGAAGAGAGCAGAGTTTTAAGAAATACAAATCCTGCGGAATTTAAAAAGCGGGCTCTTGAAGCAATAGTTCTGCATACTCAGGCAATTATCGACATGCAGGATAAGGGTTCAGTAGCATTTGACTATGGTAATAATCTTCGTGGTCAGGCAGAGCTTGGTGGATTGAAGGTAAGGGATGATAAAGGTAAATTCCTCTATCCCGGATTTGTGCCTGCTTATATTCGTCCTCTTTTCTGTGAAGGCCGGGGTCCCTTTAGATGGGCTGCTCTGTCAGGCAAAGAGAGTGATATAGCAAAACTGGATGATCTTGTTCTGGAAATGTTTCCTCATGATGAAATTCTTACCCGGTGGATTCTACTGGCAAGAGAGAAAGTGCCTACACTTGGCCTTCCCAACAGGGTTTGCTGGCTTGGTCTTGGAGAACGTGCAGAATTTGCTATTAGAATGAATGATATGGTAAGAAGCGGGGAACTGGAAGCACCAATTGTAATTGGACGGGACCATCTTGACTGTGGTTCAGTTGCTTCTCCTAACAGAGAAACAGAGGACATGCTTGACGGCAGTGATGCAATTGCTGACTGGCCCTTGTTAAATGCCATGTCTTCTGTAGCGACCGGTGCAGACTGGGTTTCTATTCATAATGGCGGGGGTGTAGGAATAGGAAATTCTACCCATACCGGGCAGGTGATCGTGGCTACAGGTACAAAAGATAAAGAGGTCAGACTTAATAGAGTTCTTACTTCCGATCCAAGTTTTGGTGTTTTCAGACATGTGGATGCAGGCTATTCTGAAGCCATTGATTTTGCAAAGAAAAAGAGAGTTAATATTCCGGGAGTACTTTAAAAATGAGTAGAATTGTTGAGTGTGTACCCAATTTCAGTGAAGGAAGAGATAAGTCTGTTATTGATGCTATCGCAGCTGCAATTAGCTCTGTAGATGGAATAAAGCTGTTAAATGTTGATATGGGTTACGACACAAACAGAACTGTTGTTACCTTTGCCGGAGACGCAGAGGCCGTTGTGGAAGCCGGATTCAGGGGGATGAAAAAGGCTGCAGAGCTTATTGATATGAGCAGGCAGACTGGAGAACATCCCAGAATGGGAGCAACAGATGTATTTCCTTTTATTCCATTAAGCGGAATTTCTGTCAATGAATGTCTTCTTCTTGCAAAGGAACTTGCTTTAAGGGTTGGAAAAGAACTTGGTATTCCGGTTTTCCTCTATGCTAAATCTGCAAAAAAGAAAGAAAGAATTAGACTTCCTGATATAAGAGATGGAGAATATGAAGCTTTGGAAGAGAAATTTAAATCTGCGGGGTTTGAACCGGACTATGGCCCTAACAGCTTTAATGCAAAAACAGGTGTTACAGCAATTGGAGTCAGAGACTTTCTTCTGGCATACAATATTAATCTTTCCTCAAGAGATAAAAAAACAGCAAGTGATATCGCCTTGACGGTAAGAGAAAAAGGCAGGGCAAAGCGTGACAGTAAAGGGGTAATAATCAGAGATGAAGATGGTGTGGCTGTAAAAGTCCCCGGACGATTAAGTAACTGTCAGGCCGGGGGCTGGTATATTGATGAATACGGCTATGCCCAGGTTACAATGAATCTTACAAACTTTCATGAGACAGGACTTCATAAAGCTTTTGATATAGTTTCAGAAGAAGCAGGCAGACGTGGTGTCAGGGTAACTGGAAGTGAGGCTATAGGTCTTCTTCCCAGAGAGGCCTTATTGGATGCCGGGAAACATTATCTTGAGAAGATGGGTAAAAATACAGGTATACCTGAAAAAGAGATAATTCATATAGCTGTAATTTCTCTTGGTCTTAACGATACAACCCCCTTTGATCCGAAAGAGAGGGTTATTGAATACGCAATACAAGGAAAAGAGAAAGGCCTTACAGGTTTAACTATTAATAGTTTTATTGATGAACTGTCTTCTGATTCCATGGCTCCTGGAGGAGGAAGTGTTTCCGCCTTAAGCGGTGCACTTTCTGCCGGATTGACATCTATGGTTGCCAATCTAACTTTTGGTAAAAAGGGATATGAACGCAGTACTAAAAAAATGAAAGATATTTCTATTAGGGCTCAGGAACTTAAAGTACAGTTACTGGGTCTTGTTGAAGCAGACACTGATGCATTTAATAATTATATCAGTGCTTTACGACTTCCAAAAAAGAGTGAAAATGAATTTAATACAAGAGCTGCAGCAGTAGAGTCTGCATCCAAAACTATTACTCTGGTACCTCTGGATACATTAAGGTTGTGCAGAGAAATTATTGATCTTGCAGAAACAGTTCTTAAAAGAGGAAATAATAATGCTCTCTCAGATGCTTTTGTAGGGGTGAGTCAGGCAAATGCTGCAGGTGAGGGAGCCTATCTTAATATTAGAATTAATTTACCAGGGGTAAAGGATAAAGAGTTTGTAGATAAAGTGCTTAAAGAAGCTGATAGTTTGATTGATGAAATTTCAAAAATTCACAAACGGCTTTTTAATTTTGTCAGGAAAAATATTTAATGACTAAATTAAGAGATGAATCTGCTGATGCTATAATTATAAACTCATCAAAACTTCTAACTCTGGAAACAGATAATGACATACTTGGAACCATTGTTAATGGTGCAGTTGCTGTCAAAGATGGTTTTATAGTGGAAACCGGAATTACATCAGATATAGTAGACAAATATCCACATTGTACTAATGTTATAGATGCAGAAAACTATCTGGTAATGCCGGGGTTTGTTGACTGTCACACCCACCTTGTTTTTGGAGGAAACAGATCTGTTGAAATGGCAAGACGCCTTCAGGGGGAAAGTTATCTGGATATATTAAAATCCGGGGGAGGAATCCATTCCACAGTTAAATCTACAAGAGCTGCATCTGCTAATGACTTATTTAATATAGCTGCCAAGCGTCTGAATTTAATGGCAGAAAACGGCACTACATCAGTAGAGATAAAAAGCGGATATGGACTTGATGAAGACTCTGAATTAAAGATGCTTAAGGTAATTAAAGAGCTTTCTGAGAAGCATTCTCTGGATATTGTCTCAACTTATCTTGGAGCTCACACTTTTCCTTCAGATTCTGAACGTAAAGATTATGTAAGTTGGCTTTCCGGAAGGAGCCTTAATTTGTTCATGGATTATGCTGAGTTTTTCGATATTTTTACTGAAGAGGGTGCTTTTGATTTGGAAGAGACAAAATCTTTATTAGAGGCGGCAAAAAAAGCCGGCTTCAAGCTAAAAGCTCATGTAGGTCAGTTTAATGATCTGGGAGCTGCTGGCCTTGCTTCTTCGATGGGAGCGATTTCAGTGGATCATCTTGAGAATATCAGTGATAAAGATCTTGATATAATGGCAGATTCCGGTACAGTGGCAGTATTATTACCCGGGGTTCCTTTCTTTCTGCAATCGTCTGTTTATCCTGATGCAAAGAGATTTATAAAAAGGGGAATTCCTGTTGCACTTGCTACAGATTTTAATCCCGGGAGCTGTCCTTCATATTCCATGCAGATGATGATTACTTTGGGTGTATTTCATTGTGGTATGACTGTAGAAGATGCTGTGTTGGGGGCTACATTAAATGCAGCAAAAGCAATATCCAGAGAGGCAGTATTTGGAAGTTTAAAGCCTGGTAAAAAAGCAGATTTAATAATATTGGATATAAAAAGCCCGGAAGAGATTCCATACTATTTTGGAACAAATCTGGTAAAAAAAACAATTAAAAGCGGCAGAGTAATATGAAGGAAAGAATAGAAAAAAAGCGACTTGCTATCTTGAGGATATTAAAAGAGAGTGAGCAGCCTATTTCCAGTCAGAGAATTGTAGAACTTCTTTATGAAATTGGACAGGAAATAAGCGAGAGAACTGTCAGATTCCATCTTAAAGATATGGATAAGGATGGTCTAACGGAATATATTGAACGTCGGGGCAGGCGGATTACCAAGAAGGGAATTTCAGAAGTTTCCAAGGCAAGGGTTGTAGATAAAGTCGGATTGATAAATAGTAAAATAGATTATTTTTCATATAAAATGAACTTTGATCTGAATAGCAGGAAAGGTACTGTTGTTATTAATATTAGTTTTATTCCAATTGGAGATATGAAAAAATCTATAAAAATATTAATAAATGCCTTTAAAAACGGATTTTCCATGGGTAATTTAATCAGCCTGCACTATCCGGGAGATCTGGCAGGAGCGGAGATTGTTCCTGAAGGGTATATAGGAATAGGGACTGTTTGTTCTTTTACTCTAAATGGTGTTCTTACAGGTAAAGGTATTCCTATTCGCTCTCTTTTTGGGGGGCTTCTTGAAATTGAAAATGGAAAACCATCCCGCTTTGTTGAAATAATAAAGTACGACGGTACGAGTATAGATCCTCTTGAAATTTTTATAAAGAGCGGAATGACCGATGCAGCAGGGGCTGCCAATAATGGAAATGGACGAATTGGTGCAAACTTTCTGGAAGCACCAGGTACAGCAAGAGAAGAAATTATTTCTATAGGAGAAGAGATGAGAATTGCCGGTCTTGGAACATTTCTTACACTTGGATGGCCTGGGCATTCTGTTCTTCAGGTTCCTATTAACTGGGGAAGAATGGGCGGAATAGTAATTGGTGGTCTGAATCCAATTGCTATATTGGAAGAAAGCGGAATAAGCGTTATATCAAAAGCAGTTAGTGGTCTTGTAGAGTTTAATAATCTATTCCCTGTAGAAAATCTTTATGATCATTATAAGGAATCTTCATAAGAATAATTATATGAAAAATGACTGATACTGTTTTTGAATGAAATTGCCCTTATTCAGTTTTAAACTTGTTAACCTCATTGGACAGTCCATTAGCAGTATCTGCCAGGTTTTCCGTGATATCAACAATCTTTGTCATTTCAGTTGAAATTTCATTTACAGTTTGAAAAATTCCATCTATAGATTTTCTTACTTCTGCAGATTCTGTTTTTGCTCCAAGCATATCTACCTGCATTGACTTTGATTTATCTTCCATTAAAGAAGAACCTTCCCTAACTTCACCTGAAAGATCGGATAAAAGCATCATTGCCTTGGTTATTTCACCTCCACCAGTTGCAAGCTCAACTGTTGAAGATTCAATTTCATCTAATGCCTGGGCTATTTTAGTAACTTCATCAATAAAGTTCATGAATGTGCTGGAAGTTTCGGCACTTGCTTCGGAAGCCTGTTTGATTGATCCCACAATACCCCCAAGGCTTGAAGCAATTTGCCTTGAACTCTGACTTGTATTTTCCGACAGCTTTCTTATTTCATCAGCTACTACAGAGAAACCTTTTCCTGCCTCACCTGCATGGGCTGCTTCAATTGCAGCATTCATAGCAAGGAGGTTTGTTTGAGACGATATGTCATCTATAAGACTCACCATTTCCTGAATACTTCCAATTTGAGTATTTATTTCATTGACGGCTGTTGTCATGTTGTTTAGTAACTCACTGCCATTTTTAGCTGATTTTACCAACTGATCTGTTGCTTCTTTTTTTGTTTTTGTAATATTTGCAACACTGTTTATTGAAGCTACCATTTGATTGATTGCAGCAGTTGATTGTTCTATTGCACTTGTTTCTTCAATTATTTGATCACTAAGCTTATTTGTTTGTTTTTCAATATCTGTAGCACCTGTTTGAGTTAGTGTTACTTTATCATCAAGGGTATCAATTTTATTTTTTATTTCATTTACCTGTATAGTTATTTTATCAAGTTCTTTTGACGTGTATGATGTTGTTTCCTCAAGAGAATCTTTAATATTTTCAGTATTATTTGATGACTTCTTTATTGTATTAATTATACCAAGGAGTTTGTCTGCAAACTGGTTGAAATTAGTGGACATATCGCCAAGTTCATCTCTTGTTTTTGCACTTAATCTTACAGTCAGGTCTCCAGTTCCTCTGGACATTTCTTTAAATAGATCTGACGATATATTTACTGGTTTTAGGAGTTGTTTGATGAAAAAGAATGAGATAAGAGCTAAAATTGAAGATAGCAAAATCGCTACAATTATTATCTGTATAGTAAGTCGTACTAGTTCAAGTCTTGCTTCTTTTTCTTTTTCCAATACATTTTTATCAATATCATCAATATAGAATCCTGTTCCAATAATCCAATTCCATTCCTTGAACCGACGAACAAATGAAAGTTTAGGAAGTTCTTCGGTTAACCCTCCTTCTGTTGGTTTTGGCCATACATAATCAACGAAGCCTTCGCCATTGGAAGCTGTTACTTCAACCATAGCCTGAAAAAGATTTTGTTTAGTACCCATAGCTACGTTATATTTTTCATTTTCAAGAATACTTCCGTTCAGGTTTGGAGCAGTTGGATGCATAATCATTTTTGGGTATGGTGCGTCTGTATTATTAATCCAAAAATAACCAGTACCTTTATCATATCTCATAGATTTTATTGTCTCTAAACTATCTTTTTTTGCATCATCCATTGCATCGGTTACATAAATACCTGTTCCAAGAATCCAATTCCACTCCTCTATTCTTTTTACATAGGATAGTTTTGGCTGATCTTCTGAAAGCCCCCCGTCAACAGGTCTGGGCCAGACATAATTAACAAAACCTTCACCATTTTTAGCAGTAACTTCAACCATAGCCTGAAAAAGATTTTGTTTTATACCCAGAGCTACATTGTATTTTTTGTTATCAAGAGTGGTTCCATTAAGTGAAGGGGCAGTAGGGTGCATAATCATTTTTGGATATGGAAGTCCTGTATCGTTTATCCATATGTAACCTGTTCCATTATCGTACCGTAGGTTGCTGATAGCATCAATCGCCGATTGTTTAGCTTCTGATAGAGTGTATTTACCTTTTTTTACAAGCAGCATTTTTGTTTCAATAATGGATTCAGCCATTTGAATACTATTTCTTAATCTTCTACCGTATTCGATTTCCAGAAAACTCTTATCAGTTGCATTTGAATAATTTGTTGTTATAACTTCAAATACAAGATCTACATAATTAATTAATGTTTGTTTTGATTTCTCAATTTCCTGTTCTTTAAAAGCATGAATCTGTTTCTTTGTTTCAATGGCAGAGTTGATACTAATAAGCAGTAGGATGGCCATGGAAAATGCAACCAGAACTCCAATTATAAATAGACTTAACTTTGATCTAAGTTTCATATATTACTCCTTGTTTTTTCCGGAGTTTTTATAATATTATTTTTAAATCAGTTTTTTACCATTTCTGCATTACTAATCCTATCATAAATAGAAATTGTGTCAAGAGAAATATATCTTTATTGCAATTGTGGTGGCAATAATGCCGTCTTGTTTGATATTAGAATCTGAAAAATAATGTATAGAACTGGTATATCCCTTGATAATATTGACATAAACTATCTATATTGATAATGTTGAAGTATCTAATGGCAATAAGTTGCCGTAAAGAGGTGGAAGATGAAAAAGCAAGGTTTGTACGATCCTTCCTATGAGCATGATGCATGCGGTGTTGGTTTTGTTGTGGAAATTAATGGAAAAGCAAGTCATCAGACTGTTGTAGATGGAATTACTATTCTAAAGAATCTTGAACACCGGGGTGCTGTTGGAAGTGATGTGAATACCGGTGATGGTGCGGGTATATTAATCCAGATCCCTCATGAATTCTTTTTAAGGGAACTCGGAATGGATTTACCTTTACCTGGTTCTTATGGTGTTGGGATGTTTTTTCTACCAGTAGATGAAGTAAAAAGAAATACTGTAATTAGTATTATAAAGGATGTTGTCGGAAGTGAGGGATCTGAAATACAGGAAACACGAAATGTTCCCTTTGTTTCAGGTTCTCTTGGCCCTAAGGCCCTTTCTTCAATGCCCTTTATTTATCAGGCATTTATTACATCCAATGGATTATCTGAGAATGATCTTGAACGGAAGTTATACATTATACGCAGAAGTATTGAAAAAAGGGTATCAGCCTCGGGGTTTACTATTGATGATTTTTATATATCCTCTTTATCCTGTCGTACAATAGTTTATAAGGGTATGTTCGTTGCTCCTCAGCTCGAGGAATTTTTCCCGGATCTGAAAAATGAGAATTTTAAAAGTGCAATGGCACTGGTTCATCAAAGATACAGTACCAATACCTTTCCTTCCTGGTCTTTGGCTCAGCCCTTTAGATACATTGCTCATAATGGAGAAATTAATACCCTTAGAGGAAACATCAATAAAATGAAAGCAAGAGAGACTACTCTGTCTTCTCCGCTGTTTGGAGATGATTTAGAGAAAGTTCTTTCAGTTATAAATTCGGATCAAAGTGATTCTGCCATTTTCGATTCCAATTTTGAGCTTCTTGTTCAGGCTGGAAGATCTCCTGAGCATTCAATGATGATGATGGTTCCTGAACCTTTCGGTGAAAAGTCTCATATTAGTGAAGACAGAAGAACATTTTATGAATATCATGCTTCCATTCTTGAACCCTGGGATGGCCCTGCAGCTCTTGCATTTACAGATGGAGTAAAGATTGGTGCATCTCTGGATCGTAATGGGCTGAGACCTGCACGATATACAGTTACAAGAAGTGGAAGGGTTATTCTTGCTTCAGAGACAGGAGTTCTTCCTATACCGGTTGAAGATATTTTAAGGCAGGGGCGCCTCGGCCCTGGTAAAATGATTTTAATTGATACAGAAATGGGAAGGGTCATGTACGATCATGAAATTAAATCACGTGTATCAAGACAGCAGCCTTACAGACGAT
>DAOWEB010000285.1 GCA_030638735.1 Spirochaetaceae bacterium | reverse complement strand
TTTGATATTGAAAGTGATCTTAACAATAGTTTTTTACAGGAAACAATTTCACTATAAGTGAATTGAATTATATATCTCTTCGTATGAGGAGATAACAAAAGGGGAGATTATATGAAAAATTTTACAAAAACTCTTTTAGTTCTGTTACTTGCACTTATTATTGTTCCTTCAATAATGGCAGGTGGTAAATCAGAATCAAAGGGTGAAGAAAAGATTGTTGTAACTGCAATGGGTTATGGAGATAACTCCAATCAGGAAGGTTTAGCCTGGAAGCGAATTGTAGATTCATTTGAAAAAGAAAATCCTAACATTGATATACAGGATGAACTTTTATACGACGAAGCTTATCATCAGAAAGTAGTTGCAAGACTTGCTTCCGGAGATGTTCCTGACCTTGCATACATGGGTGCAGATGCTCGTTGGGGTGCTCCCTGGATGGAAGCTGATCAGCAGTATGACCTTAAACACTTGATTGATACAGATCACTATGACCTCAGTCTTATTCCTGAAATGGGACCAAATGGTGAAATATACGAAATACCTCTTGGAACATCCAATATTACAACTGTTCTTTTTATGAATAAAACACTTGTTGAATCTATGGGCTTTTCACAGCCAAAGACATATGAAGACCTTGTTGCAATGGTACCGGCTGCCAGAGCTGCAGGTATAGATGTTGTTTCTATAGATGGTGCTGATGGCTGGGCCTGGGGTTCATGTCTTATGTCGTCTTTTATTGCACGAACTTCCGGTGATCCCATGTGGGTATCAAAGGCTGTGGCAGGAGAGAATAAATTTACAGACAAGGCTTTTGTTGATGCTCTTGCACTTATTTCCACTATGGTTAATGACGGTGTTATTTCTGAAAAAGCAGTTCTTGTTGACTATGGTTCGAATGTATCTAATTTTAGCAATGAAAAAGCACTGTTTATGGTTCAGGGTCAGTGGGCTGCTGGTGGTGTAGAAAATCCTGCAGTTGCTGATAATATGGTTCTTATGGCATGGCCAAAACTTCCAGGTGAAAAAGCTGGGGCAGCTGGTTCTGTTGCTGCTGCATGGTCAGTTGGTTATGGTTTAACAAAATCCGGTGCAGAAGATCCTGCTGTCAGAGATGCTGCTATTAAGTTTATCAACTTTTTTTACAGTCATGCTGAAGTAACTCAGCGTCTTCGGGATGGTGCTATTGTAGCTCCTGTACTTAAGAACTTTGTTGTTCCTGATGATCTTCCAAATGGTGTAAAACAGAAAGTTGGACTTGCAAAGTCTGCTATGAATACAGAAGTTATAGATGCTTTTTTAACTGGTGCACCTAATGATGCCCTTAATGCAGGAATGCAGAAAATAGCTTCAGGACAGGCTACAGCAGAAGAAATAGCTGCAGAAGTTGAAGCTCTCGCCAGAAAATAATTTTACAATTTTAATAAATAAAAGGGGAGGAGAAATTCCTCTCCTTTTTTTTTTAGATGTTATAGCATAGGAGTAAGAAGTGAATCAACGTGACCGTAGACAGTTGCTGATTTTTTTCGCCATGGTGGGACCTGGACTATTAATATATCTTTTTATCGTGGCGTATCCTGTTATCTACTCTGTATGGTTAAGTTTTACAGATTTCAATCCAAACAGGGGTGGAGGAAGCGGGTGGAGTTTTGTGGGGTTTTTACAGTATAAGACAATGCTCCAGGATCCTAATTTCTGGCACGCATTTAATAATAATATGTTTGTTGTTTTTGTGTCGGTTTTTGGACAAATCCCTATTGGTTTTATTTTAGCTTATATTCTTTATCGAAGAATGGTAAAGGCTCAGCATTTTTTTCAGGCCATGATCTTTCTTCCTCAATTTTTATCTACCATTGTAATTGGAATAATGTGGAAGAGGGCTTTCTCTGCAGATGGTCCTGTCTCCAGAATTATACAACTTGTTTCCGGTGATCCTACAGCCCAGTTTGATCTTATGCTCTATGCTGATACAGTTATGATTCCCATTGGTTTTGCTCTTATATGGATGTATACTGGCTTTTTTATGATTATCTTTCTTGCTAATTTGCAAAAGATGAATTCCAGTATGTTGGAAGCGGCAAAGATAGATGGTGCAACGGAACCTCAAATATTTTTCAGGGTAATTGTTCCTCTTCTTTCCGGAACAATACTTGTTTCGACAGTTCTGGCAATTGCAGGCTCCCTACGCGGGTTTGATCTTATCTTTGCCATGACTACCCAGGGTCTCCAGAGAAATAATGCTATGGTACTGCCTATTTTTATGTATCAGACAGCATTTCAGGACTACTCCAATCAAATGAGATTTGCATTCGGCTCTGCTATTTCCAATGCAATTGTATTTATAAGTATGCTCCTTATTTTATTAAGTAATTTTATTGGTAAGAAACTTAATGCAGGGGAGGAAGGCTGAATTTTATGAAATCAACAACAGTTAATAATCAAAAATCATTAAGCAGTGTAACAGGAAAAGTACTTTCATATTTTGTTTTTATATCATGGACTCTAATAACAATTCTTCCACTTTTCTGGATGTCCTATTCTTCTTTAAAATCAAACGAAGAGCTAACAAGAAATATATATGCTTTTCCACATGATCTTTTTGATAATTATAACGATGAGTATATAGTAATACCTCCTCAGTTAAATGTAATTCCTGATTATGATCCTGATGTAGATAAAAGGGAACGATTGATAATTGAATCCACAAGTATTGCTCCAACAAGAAGGCTTATGGTTTATTTTCTAATAAAAGAAGATCTTCCTGTGGAAATTGCTAATTTAAAAGTTGGAGAAAAATTAGTTATTTCACAACTTCCATCAAAAATGAGACTGAAAATAAGCTGGTCAACAATGTGGTTTAATTATACTTCCGCTTTTATAAGAGGTGGGTTGGGTTTTAAGTTTATTAACAGTATAGTTTATTCCTCTGTTTCTACTTTTGCCATTGTAATTTTTGGGTTGATGATGAGCTTTGCACTAAGTAAGATGCAGTTTAAAAAGATTTCTGCTGTTATTATGGCTCTTATAGGTCTGGGATATCTTATTAGTATTAATTCTGTAATTATTC
>DAOWEB010000428.1 GCA_030638735.1 Spirochaetaceae bacterium | reverse complement strand
CTTCTCTTCCTTCCAGTAAGGAAGAAACTGTTTTTAATATAGATTCAGATAATAATTTTATATCATCAGATATCCCCGTTGCATTATGCGGAGTAGATAATTTAATGGTTATCCAGAAAAATGGATCCCTTCTAATCTGCAAAAAAGGGAAAGGCCAGCTGGTAAAAGATGCAGTGGAACTGATAAAAAACCAAAACCATACAGATCTGCTATAATTATACTGCCCCTACGATTGCCCGACGACATCTATTTTCCGGGATGAATCCTCAGCCAATCCTTTTCTTTTCCCAGAAATTCCGTAATTCTTTTTAAAAAAGCCTTTCCTGTTTCAATGCCTCCTTCATCAAAAAGAACAATAGAACTGTATTCTGTTCGTTCTTTTTCAATAAGAGAACTAAAATATCCTTTTTCTTTGGTTAAATTAAGAAGCAGTTCACGGGTATTGAATTTTTCATCTTTAGCGAATGTTAAAGTAGATAATAATTTTGAAAACGCTTCAATCTGGATCATATAGAACTTACCCATAGTTTTGAAATCATAGCGTAACAATAAATTTTGAGTTACAGGAGCCTGTTCTTTTTTTACAGTTCTGTCAATAATTTCATTATAGGCATCCCTCATTTTTGCTACCTGATCTGTCAGGGTTATATTAAAATTTCTTTTTATAGCAATTTTTTTCTCTGCAGATACCTTTGTCATCAGTTCATTCATTTTTTGGGATTCATTTCTGTACATTTTTATATGCATAATAATTTTTTTAAAAAGAGTATCCTTAAGTATTCCTGGATTGGTTTTTGGTTCTTTTTGTACAAAATCCAAAATTTCCTTAATACCCGGCTGGGAAACTTCCTTTTCAAGGGCTTCTTTGGAACCCTCTCCCTTATTTTCGGCTATTTTTATTGCACTTACTGCAATTAATCTTTGAATAAGAGTTACAGTCAGAAGCCCTCTGGCCCTAATAATCTGATCATCAAATGAGTTCATTGCTCTGGAATCGTACTGAAGTGAATTAAGGGGATCCAGAATAAGATTTATTGCTGTATTTTTAAATTCAAACAAGCTGTCTTCTACTGAAAATTTAAGGTTATGTATTATATCTTCAAACTCTTCCTTGTTAAAAGAGAAAAGTTCCATTAGTTTATCAGGATTGTTGATATTTTCCTTAATATCAAAGAGATCCCTTTTTATTTTTTTAGTCAATTCTTCCATTGTCTCTAATTTAACGCCTAAATAGATTTTTATCTATATATTTTTTAATAATTATCTTTTTTTTTGGGCATATACCTATTACTTATTCAATGAATATTATCCTTTTCTATGTTTGAAGTAAAAACTCATTTTACTCCATATATATATTGTAGAACCAAATAAAAGGTTATACTATTAATATATAGAGAAGGTTTTTAATGTTTGAATTAACAGATAATTATAAAATTGATGAACGTATAAGCAAGCTAAAAGAAGAAGAATCATTATATATAAAGAAGAATTGGAAGTATTCACCCATCGATTTGTTGAATTGTATAATCATTTTATCTACCTGACTAAAAAGGAAAATGATAATAAATTTAATTTGCACCTTGAAAATTATGGAATGGAAGTCTTTCATGACTCAAATTTTACCTATGTATTACTAATTAGTAATAATGGAAAGAAATTACTTGAAATGACCAGTAAATGGGGAACCGATTTTTATAAACCTAAAATAATTGTTTTTAATAGTGAATCAGTATTTGAGTTGCAGGAATTTCATAATATGTTTGTTGATTTAATTCAGCAAAAGTTAAATCAAAGAGAGGAAGAGAATAATAATTTTGATTTGAAAAATCTGGCCTTAAAGGAATTGCTATAAATGCTCGCCAATGAGTCTTTGGCGCAAAGTAGCCAAAAAAGTTGTTACCAAAGACATCGCAAAGGCCTCTGACAAGGCTTGTACATCGTCTGATTTGATGATACTATTTGGTATGCTACTCTTTGGTAGCATACCGGGAGGTATCGTATGAATTCACCTTTTCAGTTTGGAAAAACAGTTAGTGGGTTTGCTTTTACTAATCGAAAAGAGCAACTAAGAACTTTTACAGAGAACTTGTCCAGTGGTATTTCTTCTATCTTAATTTCTCCAAGGCGGTGGGGAAAGTCTTCTCTTGTGAAAAAATGTATGGATGAAGTCTTTGAACCTGATAATACATACCTTGTTGTTATGATTGATCTTTTCAGGATTCGGAGTGAAGAGGAGTTTCTTGAAATATATGCTACAGAGCTAATAAAATCTTCTACAAATAAAATTGAGGAACTTGTAGTAAATATAAGAGAGTTTTTTACTATACTGATCCCGAAAATATCATTATCAGTAGATACTATTAATGATATTTCGTTGAGTTTTGACAGACAGGAGCTAACAAAAAACCGGGCAGGTATTCTTGATCTGCCACAAACTATTGCTCTGAAGAAAAAAAAGAAAATTGTTATTTGCATAGACGAATTCCAGAATATTCTTAACTATAAAAATTCTGATCTAATTCTAAAAGACCTGCGGTCTTCATGGCAGAATCAGGAGGATGTTACTTTTTGCCTTTATGGAAGTAAGAGACATATGATGAGTGGTATCTTTAATGACAGTTCCAGCGCTTTTTATCGCTTTGGTGCAGTAATATTTTTAAATAAAATCGAAAAGCAATATTGGATTCCCTTTATTTCGAGGGCATTTGATAATACTCAAAAGCATATACCAGATAATTTTTGTGGAGAAATAGCAGATTTAATGGGTAATCATCCCTACTATGTTCAGCAATTATCACATATTGTGTGGAATCTAACAGAAAATATAGTTGATCCATCTATTATATCAACAGCAATGGAACAAATAATAGAGATGAACAGTCCATTCTTTATTCGTGAATTCGAAGCCTTAAGCAGCAGTCAAATAAATTTGTTAAAAGCTGTTTGCTATGGGGAAAAGCATCTAAACTCAATAGAGAATCTGCATAAATACAGATTAGGAACATCGGGTAATGTAAGCAAGAATAAAACAGTTCTGATGAAACAGGATATAATTGATATTATAAATTCGAAGGTTTTCTTTATTGATCCTGTATTCGAGCAATGGTTTAGGAATAATATACTTTCTTAGTACATGCCCCCGGCATGCTGAGGGTGTACCCAAAACAGCAAAATCCTGTACATGTGCCCCTTGTGGGCATACAAATTGTTTCTACAACGGAAAAAATTAATATTTATCCCGAATTTAAACCAAAAATGCTCTCCGCCTAAGTAGAGACGTAGCATGCTACGTCTCTACAACATAAAAAAACATAATATTTTAAAAAATTCACCCATAATACCTAAATACCCTCTTATTCCCTTGACTTTATATACAAAAATGCTATCTTGTAAAGAATTGTCAGTCGCTGACCGACAATTTATGTGAGTTAAAGAATATTATTTCTTGACAACTACTGTAGTGGTTGTTATACTTGCTCAGACATGAAAGAAATAGGGAATTAACCCAGATCGTTGATCCGGTCCCTTAGATTTATGGAGGAATAAAAGATGAAAAAAACTTTACTTGTTTTTCTCGCAATTGCACTGGTTGGTTCTTTTGCTTTTGCGGAAGCATCCATATCTGGTGATGTAACTCTCACAGCCGGATATGATCTTGATAACGAAAGCTATGGATTTGTAAATGATTCTAGTATCCAGGTTATTTTACCTATACTTAGTGCAGAAGGTGGAGCATCCGGTGATGATGGTGTTTATGCTGAAATCAGTGTAACAGACATTGGCTGGGAATGGAACTATGATGAAGGTGGATTTTACGACACTTTTGATGAAAGTGATGCTGTCTATGCAGATATCAGTGCAACTATTTATTTTAATGGTATGTATATGGGTCTGGGAGCTCCTGACTTTGAAATTAACAATGTTGACGTTAGTGATGATTATTCAGTAGATGCAAATGCAGATGCTTCTCTTGCTACAGGTGGATTTACACTTGGTTTTGCAAACGATATGTTAGATGTTTCTTTTATGATTGCATCTGAAAGAGATTATCGTGATGATACTGATGATGATATTTCTGCAGAAGTTGATGATGATCATACTCTTCCTTTTAACAACGATATTGATACAGATGAAGAAGATGACGATTATGAAGAAAATGCTGATGGTGAATTAGTATATGGTATTTCTGCAACAATTACTCCTGCAGAAGGTGTTACTATTCCTTTTAGCTTTTTTATGGATCCAAAAAGTGATGCTATAGTTTCTGATATTGCAGCAAATAGTACAGGTGCACAGGCTGAAGATCTTATTGCTTTTGGTATGGCTCCTTCTGTAGTAATGGGCGATCTTACATTTGATCTTCCTGTAGATTATGTAAAATATGGTGACCAGAGTGGTTATGAACTCCAGCCTGCAGTTAGTTATGCAGTTATGGAAGGTCTCTCTGTAAGCGCAGATTTCCTTTATGGTAGCTATACTGATGTACTTGCTGCAGATGTTGAAGGTACTTCAGATATTGAAAATGCAGTTGCAGAAGTAACTTTTGGTGTTGCAGACTCAGAAGCATTTGTTCCTGGTCTTTCCTGGGCTCTTGATGTAACAGCCTGGAACTTGATGGATTATACAGACACTGGTCTTGATACTACTCCTGTAGAAGTTGAATTTGAAGCTTCTTTTATGACTGGTGGTATGAAACCGTATATGAGTGCTGTTTATAGCCTTTATCATGCACAGATGGAATTAGGACTTGGTGTTGAGCTTGGTGCTGATTTTACTGGTATTGACAACACAGCTATTACTATCGATTACTATAATGATTCTATGGTAAATGGTGAAGTTGATGATCTTGTAGCACTTGGTGCTGATGATGATGAAACTGAAAGTGGTCGTCTTACTGTTGCTATAGTAGTATCCTTCTAATTTAGTTTTTAACTAAAAACTTTATTTGCCCCGCCAACCGGCGGGGTTTTTTATTTACTCGACAATTAAACAAAAATATTTCATCAATTTCCTATCCCGTACAGATGCCCCATGCGGGTACCCCCGAAAGAGATAAAAGACTTAATTCTAAAAATCCTTCTCCTTCCCTTGGAGAGGTAATAGGTGCATTCAAATCTATAACTACTACTAATGAATACATCAAAGTAGTACGTTGTTCTCTTATGTGTTCACCAGG
>DAOWEB010000322.1 GCA_030638735.1 Spirochaetaceae bacterium | reverse complement strand
GAATATTCAGCAGCGATTGATTATTATGAAGGGAAGTGGGTAAATGTTCAGGAGTATGCAGCTCCCGCAGAAATTGAAATAGAAAAAAAGAACAGACATATTCAGGAAATTTTAGATGGGCTTATTCATACCCTGGAACTCCATAAAAAGCAGATCTTTATGAAAACCCGTAGAAGACAATTGGGATCCAATCAATATGAAAGATTATCCATAAAAGGAGAAAAACAGGAAATAAGTGAAAATGGAAATAAATTTCTTACTAATTTTTCTGATTATCTGGACACAGGTATATTTCTTGATCATAGAATAACCAGAGAAAAAATTGGTAAACTGGCAAAGAATACTGATTTCCTAAATCTGTTTTCTTATACAGGAACAGCAACAGTATATGCAGCTGCCGGAGGTGCTAAAACAACAACTTCTGTGGATAATTCAAAAACCTATACACAGTGGGCAAAAGAAAATATGGAATTAAATGGATTTACCGGAAATAATCACCTTTTTATAAAAGAGGACTGCTTTGACTGGTTAAACTCTTCAAAAAACAGATATGATCTTATATTCCTGGATCCTCCTACATTTTCGAATTCAAAAGGTTCAAGCAGAACACTTGATATTCAACGAGACCATAGCAGCTTAATAAAAAGCTGTATAAAAATACTTAACCAAAATGGAACATTAATATTCTCTACAAATTTCAAAAAATTCAAACTGGATGAAGAATTATTAAGTAAATTTACAATAAAAGAAATTAGTAACGAAACTATTCCATTGGACTTTGAACGGAATAAAAAAATTCACTATTGCTGGATTATAAAAAAATCCACTACCCATGTGAAATAAAAAGGAAAAAATAATGAACAATGATAAAATGAACCAACCCAAACTGGCAGTTCTTATTGATGCTGATAATACACCAGCAAGAATTGTAAATGGACTTCTTGCAGAAATTGCAAAATTTGGTATAGCCAGTGTAAAAAGAATATATGGAGACTGGACTAATCCTCACCTTAAAGGATGGAAAGAATCTCTACTTGAGTATTCCATAATACCCATACAACAATTTGGATATACTGTTGGTAAAAATGCAACAGATACTGCAATGATAATTGATGCAATGGACCTTCTATATACAGAAAAATTTGATGGATTCTGCATAGTCTCCAGTGACAGCGATTTCACCAGCCTGGCTGCACGTATTAGAGAAGAGGGCTTAACTGTTTATGGTTTTGGTGAAGTAAAAACACCAAGACCCTTTGTTGCTGCCTGTGATAAATTTATTTATACTGAGATTCTACGCGAAGATGAATCCAGCGAACAACCCCAGACCAGAAAATCCACAGCTATTCTGAAACAGGACACAAAGCTTGTTTCTCTTCTGAGAAATGCAGTTGAAGACTCCACTGATGATACCGGCTGGGCTTATCTTGGAAATGTTGGCCAGAATATTGCAAAAAGAGATCCTGCCTTTGACTCAAGAAATTATGGTCAAAAGAAATTGGGAGAACTACTTGATGCAACTGATCTTTTTATTAAAGAGGAAAGAGTATTAAATAACTCCCCCGGAAAACTACTTTATTATATGGATAAAAGAAAGAGAAGGTAGATTAGTCCTTTTCAACTTGTATAGGAGTATTTGAATCCTGTTTATTCCAATTAATAAGAACAAATATGATACACCCAATTGTAGAAAAGAAGATTAATGCATGTGCAATGGACATTGCTGTATCTGTTGGATTTAACATTTTTTTACTCCTGTAATGATGACAAAAAAACAGATACCGGCGATAATAGGATATCAAATATTTTTTATCATGCTCCCTGTAACTATTTATTTTACTCTATCATATAAATTGTCGGACGGGAACCCGAAATATGTTAATATTTTATCGGTTTTCTTAAATATAATAACTATATATAATAACACCATGAATAATTTAGCAGGTAAAACAGCACTAATTACCGGTGCATCAAAAAGGCTGGGAAGAGCTACTGCAGTAGCTCTTGCAGAAAATGGTATCAATACAATAATCCACTATAATAATTCTGAAGAGGATGCTGCAGAAACAGTTAAGCTGTCCATTGAGAAAGATGTTATATCCGATAAACTTAAATACGATTTTAATGATATTAATGGAATAAAAAAGCTTATAAATGAAGCAAAGAACGTAACAGGAAAACTCGATTTTTTAATTAATTCCGCATCAATTTATCCAGTTGACAGTTTGCACTCTTTATCTGAATCAAATCTGACTAATACAATTAATATTAATAGTCTTGCTCCTTTTGTTCTTGCCAGAGAGTTTAAAAATATTTGTTCCCGGGGAGCAATAATAAATTTTCTGGATGCAAGAATGACAGACTTTGAACCAGATCATATAAGCTATCAATTAAGTAAGCAGATGCTCTTTAATCTAACCAAAATGATGAGCCTGGAGTTTGCTCCTTCTATTAGAGTAAATGCTGTTGCTCCTGGAATTATAATACCTGATAATATTAGTGATGAAGAATCTTTAATTCGCCTGAAAGAGGGAAATCCTCTAAAAAGAATAGGAACTCCTGAAGAAGTAAGCAGTACTGTTTTATTTTTACTGCGAAATGATTTTATTACAGGTCAGGTAATTTATGTGGATGGAGGACGGAACTTAAGGGGAAATGTCTATGGGTATTGAAATACCCACTAAATCAAGATTTATTTAATTGAAATCTAATGCTGATTCTTAATGTACTTTCTATATCTTCCCCATTTAGTGTACCAGGATAAAATTGAGAAGATAATACAGTTTTTTTTGCGGCATCATCCAGATCTTTATAACCAGATGAATCTGTTATTATACAAGAAACAGGTTGTCCCAGGATAGAAATAACTACATCCATAATAACGATTCCTTCAAGACCTTTTTTTCTGGCTCTAAAAGAATATTCCGGTTCTATATTGTTAAGAGGAACAGGTTCGGTTTTTAAAATAGCTTCTTCAACTACTCCACTTCCATAAGAAGAAACAGAATTGTCAGAAAATAAAGTTTTATCTTCCTGTTTATTAGTACTTCCAATATCTGGCACCAATTCTGAGCTGGTTATCTCTTGTATAATTTCAATGGCCAATTCTTTTTTTTCCAGAACTGGCTCCTGAATGGAATTTTTTTCTAATACCTGATTTTTTATACTATTTTCTTCTACTGGCAGAGAAGAAAAAGGAGAACTGGTTACTGAATTTATAGAAACAATAGTAACAGTCCGGGGTTCGGACTTTGGGAAGGACTCTTTTCTATTGGAAAATACCAGTTCGAACCCCAGAAAACCTGCAGTGTGAATTAAAACAGAAGCCCACACTGCAATAGTCAAAGTACTTTGTTTATTTAATACACCCACTTTATCCCTGTTTCGAATGTTCTACCCGGCATAGGATACCAGGAAGTATTCGAATAAGCAAAAGTAGGAGTTCGGTCATCAAGAATATTATTAGCTTTAATATACCAGGCAAAATATTCTGTAATATTCCAGTCGATATGCATGTTCCAGTCAAATCGACCTTGCACTGTATCCGTATTATCCTGATCAGTATAGAACTCAGAGGAATATCGTCCATCAGTAGAAACGGTAACTGCCTTTATGGGTGAAACTGTAATAGAACCATATACAGTATGCTCGGGGACTCTGGGTATTATCTTATCAGTATCTGTAAACTCTGCATGGTCATAAGCGTAACCGGCAGAAAAACCTACTATACCCATTGAAAAGCCTGACTCAATTGAAGCTCCATAGTGAAGAGAAGATTCAATATTTTGATTAGAACCAGAAAAAGTTACAGGATCGTAAACATATGCAATTTCATCTTCCATACTTATTAAATAGGGAACTAATGAAACTTGAAAATTATTTTTTTTATAGTCAATAGATGCTGTATAATTATGCCCTGTTTCAGGTTTCAGTTCTGCGTTTACTGTTAACGGGCCATAATAGTAAGAGACCTGCTCATTCAAGTTAGGATAGCGAAAAACTTTACCATATCTTAGACTAATATTTAATTCAGGTGATACCAAATAAACTGCGCCTATATCATAGACCAGTTCGTTATGGATAACTCCAGGATTAGTATCAAGATCGGAATAGTTGTACCTTAAACCTCCATCTAAAATATAGATATCCAGATAGTTTACCTTTGCTCTTGCCCAGAAAGCTGAATCAATTCTTGTAAGTTCATTTTGTACTGTTTTTACAGTTCTATCTGCGCTGCTGTATTTATCAAGAGATAAATTATTCTGCTTAAAATCAATCCCTCCTACAGGGACGATTTCAATAGAATCTCCAGCATAAAAGGTACCACTAACTTTTATACATGCTGCTGCTGTACTAATAATAGTATCAGTAAATGAAGGTGTAAACCAGGAAACCATATCTGATCTATAATCAAGTACTGAATATGAAACAGGAATAGAAATATCAACAGGCCCTACTGCAAAATCAAAAGAACCATCTACCCCATAACTTAATGATTTACCTTCATCCTCCTGATCACTTGCCTGATCAGGATCATCATCATACTGATCTTCAGATAAACTACCTGGAAGTTGATATTCGCTATTTGAATAATTAAAACCAAGTTTTGTCTCAATTCCTGCAAAATTATAAAATGAATCTACATTTGCACTTAAAATGGTAGAATCGGATCTGTCACGGGTTGTATTATTATCAACTCTATTTAATCCGAGGGCGATACCAGCAGTTTCATTTCCATAGGAGACAAAGGCTGATTGATTATTACTAAGAGTATCTGCAACAGATGCAGAAACGGTCGCAGTTAACCCCTCAGGTTGCTTTGTAATAATATTTATAACACCAGCTACAGCCTGATCTCCGTATTGAGATGACATAGAGCCTTTAACAATCTCAATCCTGCTCACACTGGCAATGGTAATTGAATTCCAGTCAAAAGAAGCCATATCCGGTCTATTTACAGGCCTTCCATTAATAAGAATGAGAGTTCGACCATAACCTCCGTCTCCAAAACCACCCATACTTATAGATTGTTTCGCAGGAGAAAATTCCCTGATGGAAATATCCGGAATAGTTTTTAAAACATCAAGGACTGTAGCCTTTTGGTTAATCTCTTCCTCCGGTATAACCCGGACATAGGCAGGTGTTGTTTTTGAATCTTCTTCGATTCTTGATGCAGTAACAATAATTTCCACATCAGCAAATGCAGCTGTTGACACCAATGCCAACAGAATAATAATAATAATACGTTTCACGAACGTACCTCCACAGTAAATATTTTAAGTCTACCGAGTATACTGACTCCCGGTGCTAAACACTTTGCCTTCCCGTTAAGTGGCATATAAAGTGTCCGTCGCCGGATACAGTTGGTAGAGGACAGTCACGGCCTTTCACCGTGTTCCTCGAGAGACTCAATGAATCAGCTGACAACTTTACAGTTATCATCTGGTTCAGCTATGTAAAATGATCTTAACCCATTTCCTCCTGAAGAGTCAAACTTTTTTTGTGCTTACCAGTTTCATTGTATGAAATAGAATAACAAGTGCAGCCGTCCAGTTTACAGCCACTATGCCCCACCATATTCCGGCAATCCCGAATCCAAAAGTAAAAGCAAAAAGATTAAAGAATATAAATGGTGCCGGAACCTGTCTGTAAATACCAGTCCAGAGGATCATCCCGGGCTTTTTTATTCCCTGAAGTACAGATCCACATTGATAGAGAAGAATGTAACTGTAAAATGCAAATAACTGGATTCTAAGATAAAGTACTCCAATATCCAGGACTTCATTATTGTTTGTAAATATTCTTAGTATTGGCCGCCCAAATATAACAACAGGAATCATAACAAACACAAATAATAATATTCCAAGAAGTAAAGTTTTTAAAAATCCTTCCTTAATTCTGGCAAAATTACCTGCACCATTATTCTGACCAACTATAGAAGCTAAAGCTGTATTAAGCCCTATAGTTGGAATAAGGGCAATTTGTTCTATTCTAATAGCAGCGCCATATGCAGCAATTGCACTTTCTCCAAATCTGGAAATATAGTAGGTAATAACAAAAACACCTGCAGCCATAATTATCATATTTAATGTAGAAGGT
>DAOWEB010000165.1 GCA_030638735.1 Spirochaetaceae bacterium | reverse complement strand
TGAAGAAATTGATAAAGCAAAATTATTTGTAGCCAAATCACATTACTAACAAAATTTGAGATTTCTCTAGCCGCTGCAGAAAGATGAGCAGATATTAAGCTTTATGGAGATAAATGCAGCACAGCTTCTACCTACACTTTCTTCTGAAGCTTTTTTCCCAGGACAGTCCTGGTTTGATATACACAGCCTTCTCGTTAAAAAACTAAAAGAATTAATTGATGAATCATTAATCCCGGGAATTCAAAGACAATTGTATGATAAAATTGATTTTGGATATTTGCAGCTCCTAAGACAGCAGAATTGGCCACAGGAAAAAATTAAAGAAGACGTTTTAAACTTTTTGAAGAAAATTATTCTTGTACCTGATGGAAGAAAAGATTTTTCAGGTAGTTATAATGCTATCAGTCACCAGATTGTCGATAAATATATTGATAGTATTTTCTCTACTCATTCGTATATTCATTTTGAATTAACAAAGGTTCAGAGATTAAAAATGAGTAAAGATGAGATTAAAGATATGATAAATAGTTCTCTTCTATTAAGACCAGCGATTTACGTTTTTAGTGCCAGCATGAATAAAGACTCATCAAGTGGAATAATTACACAATCATTTGCAGAAAAGGTTGAGGAATCCTTAACAACGGAAATCCCCACATTACCTGCTGCTTTAATTAAAAGTTCTGTTAGAAGTAATCTATCTTTCGGTGATCATAAATACCTTCAGGCAACTGCAAGGTTAACATCAATAATAAACTCTTTATCAAGATCACTTAAAGCGAATATAAAGGTTGACAGAGGTGCTTCCAGCCCTGAAAAGAGCTGGTTTAGTATTGCCAGGAGAAATTATAAATATTTTGGATGGGATATTAAAATGCTGGATGAATTGTACAGGTTCTCAGCCGAGAATAATTGGTAGGTGTATTATATGCAAAGTAAAGTAAAGAATTTTGTAGAATCAATAGTAATAGTTGCAATTTTTCTGGTACTTATTCAGACTTTTCTCGAAGATTATGCAGTTTTAGCTGGATGGAGCTGGGATCTAAGAAGGATTCTTATTTTTACAGGACTTGGTTTTGATCTGTTTTTTTCTATTGAATTTTTAATCAGGTTTTTTTCAGCTGCAATGGAGAAGAAAGGCGGTTTATATTTTCTGGAAGGGAAGGGTTGGATAGATTTTCTTGCTTCTATTCCACTACTTATGCTAAATAGCGGGCCTGCATTTCTGGCAATTTTAACAGGAAGCAGTTTTTTCTTCGGAATGGGTGGTCTTTTAAATATACTTAAAATAATAAAAGCAATTCGAATTGCAAGAATTTTGCGATTACTTAGAATATTAAAAATATTTAGACAAATAAAACATACCGGCAGTGTTATGGCTCAAAGGCATGTTGCAAAAATTACAACTTTAAGTATTACATCTTTTGTATTTACATTACTTGTATTTTCAATTTTTAGCGGGCTAATTTCATTGCCTTCTGCAGAAGGTAAATTTATAGAGCATCAGCAAATAAGTATAAATAATTTTCTTAAAAATATTGATACTGCAAATGCTTCTATTACTGCTGCTAATTTTTCTGATTATGAGGCTGATCTTTTAATAATTAAAAATAATGGAGAGACAATATACTCACGATATGATAATCCCCTCTATTCAACTGTTTTTGGTCCGGGAGATTATCAGTATTTTAAGACTTCGGAATTTGAGTTTTTCTTTGATGTCAGAGAATTAGCTCAAATTCAGGCTACTGGTAATATACTATTTTTTCTGGTTGTTGTTATGAGTGTTCTGGTATTTTTAATTTATTACAGCCCTCATTTCGCACTAACTGTAACTGATCCTATACATGTAATGAAAAAGGGATTTCTCGAAAATGATTATAATTTGGAAGTTGATATACCCAGTATGTATAAAAATGATGATATTTATAAATTAGGGGCTTTGTATAATGAAAAATACCTTCCATTGAAAGTTCGTGAAACTGAAACAAGCAATAGCCACACGAATCTTTCTATGGATGATTTTGAAGATCTGTTTAAATAGAATATTTAAACTGAATCTTTTGTAAATAAATATAAGCTTTCCAGTTTTAGGGTTCTTTCTATTGAGAATGTTGTAATTACACTTTTTTCGCTTCTAAGTTTTATTTCAAAAAAGTGATAAACAGGTTCAAAATTATTATCTTCAATTCTAATTTCAAAGTGAAATTTTCTTTCTTCATTTTCCTCATCTGCAGCTATAGGAGCAGGCATAAATGTATAACTTCCATTTGTGCTTTTTACTATAGTAAATGGGTTTTGCCAGGTATTATCAATCATTTTTGCAGGCGTATTTTCAAATAAGAGACTTATGGATAGGTTTTCTGCAGGGACAAAATTATCCCCCCTCAGAACTGATCCAATTATAGAAGGAAAGTTATATACAAATCTGGTAGAAATATTTTTATTGCTGTCTGTTGTATTATAATATGATCTTTTTGTTTTAGAGACTTTTTTTATACCTTCATTTATTAAAGTAACCATATCTACTTTTGTCTGTATTAGTTCATGGTAGTTATCTTCAAAATGAAGGAGACCTCTTCCGGATATGATATATTCCGGCTTTATTCTGTTAAGAACATAGCAAGCAACATCAAGTCGGCATTGAAGACAATCTGCCATATCAAAACCTTCTTTTCTCTTATCCTCAAAAATCTCATTTACAGTGTCTATTACTATACTTTCCATAATGTTATGAACATTCATGGTTAATTCCTCCACTAATAAAGAATACGAATTATAAGAAACTTATCTTCTTTTCCTCTATAATTTGTAATACATTCTCTTGTACTATATCTTATACAATACAACGAGTTAGTCAAGTTTTCTTTCTTTTAGTTTTAATTACAACATTTCCTTATCCGTTCCCTCTGCCTTTAAATATAACAGCCAGCTGGTCATGTTACTACTCATATTTTTGTTTTTCCTTTTCTGGTGTTTTGTGATATTGTTTCATTTGTTGGAGTCCTCCTGAATTGGTTATTCAAGGAGAGATATATAGGTGGGGATGGGGTTTATTCGGATTATCAGTATTGTCGAAGATTTAACAAAATACTGAGGGAAATAGAAAAGTGAATAATTTCAATTTAACACAAGATGAAGTTAATATATTAGGAATGTTTTTTGACTCAGTTCAAGAAGAAAAATATGATACTAAACTGAGTAAGAAAGTCTTTAAGATACTTGTTCAAGAAAAGGGAATTAGACCATTCAAAGAATTTGAAAAACCATCTGCCTTTTCATCTGTAATTCCGTTATTCAGATTCAAGGAACAACAAATGGAACAATATGCTTCAGGTGTATTACTAGAAATAGCAGAGGTTTTGTTTCTCTTAACAGCTGCCCATGTAGTTAGGAAGGAAAATAATATTTTTGTTCCTACAAAGGATGAAATAAAACCAATAAAAGGTATTTGCAGATTTACTCTGCAAGAAGATTGCTCCTTTGACAACATTGACTTTGCTTACATAAAAATAGAAAATAAATTAGCAAAAGAACTGAAAGATTATTTCATTCCTCTGACGCAAAATGATATAGATTTATCTGATATACCCCAGCCAAACGATTTCTATGTATTTACAGGATACCCTTATAGGAAATCCAAAAACATAGATAATATGTTTGAAACTGATTTTTTCGAATATGTAGGACCCTATACAGCAGATAAAAGTATTTACGATCAGAAACATTGTGATATTCAAAATAATATAATAATTCGTTTCAACCTAAAGCAAACTACAACTCGAAATGGTGATAATCTAAAGGCTGTTGTCTCCCCAGAAGGGATTAGTGGAGGAGGCGTCTTTTCTTTTAGTAAAGATAAAAAAAGATTTATAAAAGGAGATTCAAGTACTAAGTTGGTGGGAATAGCTCATGAGCACGATGGACAAAAGAAAATATTTATTGGGACATCAATTCTTTTCTGCCTAAACTATATTGCTAATTTTGAGTCGGAAATATTTGAGTATTTGTTTGGCCAGAAGGATAGAACTAAAATATTATTAGGATTTGCCTACTATAAAAAAAATCAATGGATAAATCTTAAGAATATAGCAACCGATGGCAATACTATGGCAAATGAATGGGAACAATGGAGAGATACATTGGAAAATGGTCGGGATAAACTATTGAAGGATGGCATTTCATCTATTCGTGTATTACTTGATTTAAATGAAATGCTGGAATATTGTACAAAACATAAAAAACCATTAAATAGTAAGACCCGAACCGCTATAGTAACTGAAAAAATGACTTATTTGATGAATAAACGTCTATTATAAGCAGTATATCTAAACTTAATTTATTATTAGGAGTGCATTATTGCCAAAACTAACCCTGCAAGAACTTGAATCCCACCTATGGGAATCTGCAAATATACTAAGAGGAAAGATCGACTCCTCAGACTACAAACACTATATCTTCGGCCTTCTCTTCTTTAAACGTCTATGTGATGTCTGGGAAGAGGAATATACAGATAGAATGCAAACTTATGGTGATGAAGATATGGCCAGGGATGCAGAAGAGCACCGGTTTCATATACCGGAGGGTCATTTCTGGTCTGATGTAAGAAAACACGCTGTAAATATCGGTGAACATCTTAATTCGGCCTTCCATGCCATTGAGGATGCCAATCTCAGGCTTAAAGATATTTTTCAGGATGTAGACTTTAATAACAAACATCGTTTCCCTGATGCAACTCTGGAGCTCCTCCTGCAGCATTATGATAAAATTAGACTTAGAAAATGTGATGTAGAGGCTGATATTCTGGGGAATGCCTATGAATATCTGATTGCTCAGTTTGCAGACGATGCCGGTAAAAAAGGTGGTGAGTTCTATACTCCAAAGATGGTTGTACGTCTTATTGTTGAATGCCTTAAACCGGAAGAGGAGATGAGTGTATACGATCCGACATGTGGTTCCGGAGGTATGCTTCTTGAATCATTCCATCATCTGGAAAGGATGGGGATGAATCCAAAATCTCTTAATCTTTATGGTCAGGAGATGAATCTTAATACCTGGGCAATATGTAAGATGAATCTGTTTCTTCATGATATTGATGATGCCTTTGTCGAACGGGGTGATACTCTTCGTGATCCTAAGCACAAGGTTTCTGAAGAGAGTAATGCCCTTAAAACCTTTGATAGAGTAATAGCTAATCCTCCCTTCTCTCTAAAGAGCTGGGGTTATAAAGATTGGAAGGACGGTGATAAGTTCGGACGTGATAAGTATGGTTGTCCTCCTAAGTCTTATGGAGATTTAGCCTTTGTACAGCATATGGCAGCCTCTCTTAATCAGAATGGTAAAATGGGAGTAGTTCTTCCTCATGGGATCTTATTTCGTGGAGGAGCTGAGGGGAAGATCCGTCAGGGGTTCCTGCAGGATGATAGAATAGAGGCAGTGATTGGCATTGCAACAAATCTATTTTATGGAACTGGTATTCCTGCTTGTATTTTGATTATTAACAACAATAAACCGGTGGATCGGAAAGGGAAAGTTCTTATAATAAATGGTACTGAGGATTTTGTAGATGGTAAGAATCAGAATACTTTATCTGATGAGAATATCAAAAAACTATCTGATGCTTTTGAGAAATATGAAGATATAGAGAGATTTTGTAGAGTTGTAGATCTCTCTGAGATAGAGGAGAATGATTTTAACCTGAATATTGCCAGGTATGTGCAGACAACAGAGCCGGAACCACCGGTTGATGTTAAGGCTGAGTTACAGACCTTAAAGGAATTGTTGGTGCAGAGGGATGATGCTGAGGCTGTTATGATGGATAATCTTAGGGAGCTTGGTTATGATTCCTGAGGGATGGGAAAAAGTTAAATTAGGAAATCATGTTGATATTTTTAGTGGAAAATCTCCATCACAATTCCAATTTAGTGAAATCGGATCATATCCATTTTTCAAAGTTAATCAATTAAACTTTTGTAATAAATACTTAGTAGATGCAGATTTATATTATGAAACAAAAAGCACTTATTTAAAAAAAGGTGCTGTTATCTTTCCAAAGAGAGGAGCATCTATTTTTACCAATAAAATTAGGATTCTGCATATAGATGGATATATTGATACAAACCTCATGTGCTTATATGGGGATGATAGTTTATACAATGATTTTTTATATTACTGGTTAGTTGATTTCGGATTATTCAATATTGCGGATACATCTAGCATTCCTCAAATAAACAACAAGCATATTGAACCTTTAATATTGCCTCTCCCTCCCCTCCCAGAACAGAAAAAGATAACCTCTATTCTCTCTTCTGTAGATGAAGCAATACAGGCCAACCAGAAGGTTATAGATCAGACAGAGAAGGTTAAGAAGGGGTTACTTCAGGAGCTTCTGACTAAGGGTATAGGACATACAGAGTTTAAGAAAACTGAGATTGGTGAGATACCGGTTGAATGGGAAATTAAACCATTAGGCGAAGTATGTGATTTTATCAATGGGAGAGGTTTTAAACCACATGAGTGGAAAGATGAAGGACTTCCCATAATTAGAATACAAAACTTAAATGGAAGTGATATTTTCAATTATTATTCGGGTGAGTATGCAAAAAAGATACTGATAAATCCTAATAATCTTCTTTTTGCGTGGTCTGGTAGTAGAGGGACATCTTTTGGTCCACATATTTGGAAAGGTCCTATTGGTTTGTTGAATTATCACACTTGGAAGATTGAGATTACTTCCAAAGTAAATAAAGATTATCTACATAAGGCTCTTCAAAAAATAACTAAAGAAATAGAAGATAACGCGCATGGTGCATCAGCACTTGTTCATATGCAAAAAGCATATATTGTTGATTACAAGATTCCTTTTCCTCCTTTAGCTGAACAGAAAGAAATTAGTAACAAAATTGATTCTGTCAATAAATCAATCATATATACAACAGCAAGATTAGATAGACTACAAAATATTAAAAAAGGTCTTATGCAGGATCTTCTAACTGGAAAAGTAAGGGTAAAAGTATAAAACAGAATGATCAATAACATAAAATTCCTTGAAGTTTATAGAAAACGGCTTCGAAACAATTCAACTCCCGCAGAAAAAACACTTTGGATTTATCTGAAAAATAAACAATTATCAGGCCGTAAATTCCGTAGACAGCATAGCATAGATAACTTCATCCTTGATTTCTATTGTCCCGGTGAAAAACTTGTAATTGAACTGGATGGAGGATATCACAATATAC
>DAOWEB010000017.1 GCA_030638735.1 Spirochaetaceae bacterium | reverse complement strand
TGAACTGATTAGTATAAAATATACTGATGGAGGTGGCTCTTCAATTATTTTAAGAAGCGCATTTCTGGAAGATGCACCCATACTATCCGCACCTTCAATTATTATTACTTTAGCCGATCCGGTAAATGTAGTATGAGACCAGTATGTTATATTTCTGATATGATTTATGGGGATATTATCACCACTGATATAAGTGATAATTTTTTTACATATCTTTCCAGCATCAAGAAGTAATTTATCCAGTTTTTTCTCATTTGGAAGAATTGCTCCAGGTTGAACTTTTTCGATAATAAGTTCAATTTTTTCCAGTTCAGAACCTAAGCCTTTAAGTTTATTCTCCTGACCATCCCAAATTTGCTGGTCAAATCTTCTTGTAAGCTTTCTTACTGCTCTTAAAAACTGATACTGTCCGGTAATATGACGATTTCTTCTAAGAACATCTGCGCATGCTTCAATTTCTTCAAGAAAATACCGATTCCCCAACATGATTGTACCAGGAGAATCAAGAAGGCGGTGCTGTTCACATGAATTACATTTACAGGTCCACTCACCTTTTTGTTCGCAGGAAAGAACTCTTGCAAGTTCAAGAGCTGCCGTTAGTTTTCCAGTGTAAACATCTCCATAAAACAACAGGGATGAAGGAAGTTTTTCTGCTCTTATATCTTCTTTTAAAAGATTTACAATTTCCGGATGATTTAGAATATTTTCAAACACGAAATTACCTATATTCCTTCTTCTAATAATTTTGTTCCAATAGGAATTATTTTACCTGCAATAGTAGAGGCATAGCTATTATCAAATAAATTTGATACATCAAATATTTGCTGAGCCTGCAGCGCAAATACCAATATAATTATGAGTAAAAAACCCTCAATAAGGCCAAGAAAAAAACCAAGAGACTGATCAAGTTTTTCCAGTTGAACCTTTTCTATCAGTGTATTCAAAGAGCTTTCAAAAATTTTTATTATAAGATAGCTGACAAGAAAAAGTCCCAAAAAAGCTATTATCATATTCCAGAAAGACTGGCCAATATAATTCTCTAATAGAACAGATACTGGTCGGGTAAATATAACAGCTATAATAATACCTACAATTATTGAGGCCATAGACATTATTTCTGTAAGAAAACCTCTAAAAGTTGCTCTTAATGCTAATAAAAAAAGTATTATTAAACTGACAATATCAAAAGCTGCTATATTCATTTTATATATCCTGTTTCCTTCTCAATTATATCTGCTATTATTTCTGCACTATTTGCATTACAAAGTAGTTTAACATTTTTTTCAAGCTCATTTAAAAGACTTTTTGTACTTAAAAGTTTATTAATTTCAAGAAGAAGCATGGATGAGTTTAATTTATCTCCCTTTAATACAAAGGCTGCTCCATTATTTTCAAAAAAATCGGCATTTCTTATCTGATCTCCCCTGGAACTCCCGGATCCAAGAGGAATTAATATAGAAGGTTTACCCATAACTCCATTTTCCCATAAAGTTCCTGCTCCTGCACGGGAAATTACAAGATCAGCAGCTGAGAGAATATCAGGAAAATCTGCTTTAAATATAGAAGCTGTTCTATAATTACTCCTGTCTGATTTTTTATAAGAAAGCTCTCCCATTTGATGAATAACAAAATACAAATCTGTAATATTATCAAGAATCTCTTCTATTATATTATTTACTTCTCTGGCTCCCTGACTTCCACCTAAAACCAGAATTACTTTTTTATTTTCAGGGATATTAAAAAGGGCTCTTCCCCTGATTCTGCTGCCATCGAAAATCTCTTTCCGAACCGGATTCCCGGTCACTATAAGTTCCTGATCCGGAATTTTCTTTTTCCAGTTTTCCAATGTCTCTTTGTATGCAAAAAATATTTTTTTAGAAAATTTGCCATTAATTCTTGTTGCCAGGCCTGGATCAAGATCAGATTCATGAGAAATAACTGGTATTTTTAATATTTTTGCTGCTAATACGGGGGGAACAGTAACAAAACCCCCTTTTGAGAACAATAGATCAGCTTTTACTTTTTTTAGAATAAATAAAGAAGCAAAAAAGCCTCCTATTATTTTAAATATATCAATAAAATTAAGTATTGAAAAATATCGTCGTAATTTTCCTGCTGGAATAGAAATAAAAGGAATGTTGTAACGACTTAAAATTTCTTTTTCCATGCCAGAATTACTTCCAATCCAGACAATTTTTATATCAGATTTTTCTGTATCTGATACTAATTTTTCTGCTACTGCAATTCCGGGAAATACATGTCCCCCGGTACCACCGCCAGTAAATACAACTGTATGATGCTTCATTAGCAGAGATTAACATATTGGTGGATATTTTTATAGACGTTTTAGTGTAAATATGTATACTGATTTTTTATATGAAAACAATAAATATAACTACTAAAGTTACAATTACATTACTCATCTCTTTTATAGCTATATTCAATATGGAAGCTCAGGAATTAATTTTTAGCGATGTTTTTGAATACAAAAATCAAATTGCAACCTATAATTCCTTCAAAAAACTTCTTAATAATCCTACAGATATCGAATCCCATATTAAACAAAATATAAAAAATGATGAAAAAATATTGGATACCCTTTTTGATTTCCATGCAATTTATGATATTCCTATTTCTAATCTGGTTAATAATTTAATTGATCTGGGAAATGAACAAAATGTATTTCCAAGAATGATATATACCAAAGATTTGAATCCGACTGATCCATTATGGTCTCCTCACCTGCAGGAAGTTAAAACCCAATTTAAAATGGGCAGAATAGAAGAAACCTACCACTATGTTTTTTATAAGGTCCCGATAGTTAATGATGACGGATCAATCCTAATTAAATGGAATTTATATGATTCAATTGATGGTAAGTTTGAATACAACTACGGTTCATGGTATTTAAAAGAAATTATTGAAAATGGTAAAAGCTATACCTATGTCCGTAATTATGTTCATTATGAAATGAAAAATTACCCTGGTTATGTCTTTATTGGTATGAAACTGGGAGGGAGAAAAGACAGCAAAAATTTCTTCAAAGCTCTGCAGAAAGCCGCTCAATAATTATCTTAACACAGCTGCAATCTTCTGCTTTGTACTATCCAATTCAAGAGCTGTATTTATCTTATCCCGGAGCTCTACATTCGATTCATGAAGAACCATAACAACACTCATCTCTTTATACGGTTCTGTAACTGCAACAATCTCATCCTGGAAAAATTTATGGGATAAATATGTCCCTACCTGTTTGTCAGTAACAATACCATCAACCTGCTTCCAGATAAGTTTACTTAAACCTTCAATATCATTTGTTACAGTAACAATGTCACAATTGTATTTTTTAAGCTCTTCCATAACATAAGAACCTTGTTGAGCTGCAATTTTTTTACCTTCTATAAAATTCAAATCCTGAAGTTCTGAACTCTTAATAGATTCTTTATGAACAAATGCAACTGGTTTAAAAACTGAATAAGGATTTGTAACTATAACAGGTTTGGAAGTAAGGAAATCATTAGGCCACCCTACATTAAGTATAATACTAATACTATGCGCCATTAGGCCTTCAGATATATTTACAAACTGATCCGGTTGAAAAGAAGCATTAATACCCAGAGTTTCATTTATTATTTTCATAATATCAATACTTAAACCTGAAGATTTACCATTTTGAATATATACCCATGGTGGATATGCAACGTCATGGCCAATTCTTATAAGCTCATCATTACTGTCAAAAGCCTTAAGATCTTTTAGAACATCCTCCTGAGTCTTGATAATATCTCTACTGTCATCATCCTGATTTTTCATAGATGTGATAATATCATCCTGATATTTAAGATTATGTATAATATGTTTGGAACTTGAATTTAGAAGAGTATAGGATTTGCTTAATTGGCCGACATAATGATAAATTCGATCAATATTAGAAGACTGATTTCTTACAGATTGATCGATACTGGTCATATTACTATCAATACGCATTAGAGACTGGGATGTAACAGATAAATCTGTTCTTGTAACCTCAACTTTATCATTTAAACCATTACTTATTTTTTCATATTCAAGAAGATTATTTTCAGAAGAACTGATATTTTTTTCCAGTGTTTTTAATAAACCGGAAATATCACTTGTTAGATTTTTACTCTGTTCAGCCAGCTTTTTTACTTCATCAGAAACAACCTTAAACCCTTTACCATGTTCACCAGCTCTGGCAGCCTCTATGGCGGCATTGATGGACAATAAATTTGTCAATTCTGATATATCGGCAATGGCATGTACTGTATCACGAATTTTCAGGGTTGCATTTTGAACATCTGCAAAAACAGTTTTAAAACTTCTAAACTGATCTCCCATCTGCCTTAAACCTTTAAGAAAATCATCCATTACAATGGAAGTCTGATCAAAGGAATTTTTTCCAGTCTGCAGTTCTTTTAATGAGTCTTCTACGTTTACGACAATTTCTTCCGAATTAGAAGTAATTTCTTTAAGTTTCGCATGAATAGTAGCTACATCAGTATCACTGTTTGAAGCAGAATTAATCATTTCATGAACATAGGAACTATTTAAGTTGGACACTGAAAATAAATCCCATACATTCCCGGCAATTTCCTGCTGCAGTTTATTGGAAGCTTCAAGGATCTGAAGCATTTTATTTTTTATTTTATCATCCATAATACCCCCCCCGGACAAAATATCAAATCAACTCCATCCTGTAAAGGATAATAAATCTAATTTATTTAAAATCTCCGGGGTAGTTTTTTATATCTGATCAGCTACCAGATCTCCTACTTCAGATGTGGAAAATCCCATTTTCCCTGCGGAAAGGCTTTTAATTTTATTTCCTGTAACAAACATAACTGCTTCCTCAATAGCCTTGGCAGCCTTAGATTCACCCAGAGTATCAAGCATCATGGCACCAGCAACTACGGATGCTAATGGGTTGATAATACCCTGACCTGTATATTTTGGTGCTGAGCCCCCAATTGGTTCAAACATACCTACACCTTCAGGGTTGATATTACCACCTGCTGCAATACCCATACCACCCTGTGTAATAGCACCAAGGTCCGTTATAATATCTCCAAACATATTTGTAGTTACAAGAATATCAAACCATTCTGGACTCTTTACCATCCACATACATGTAGCATCAACATGATAATATTCCCTTTTCACATCCGGATAATACTTATCACCCATCTCATGAAAAGCTCTTTCCCAGAGATCAAATACATAAGTAAGTACATTTGTTTTACCAACCAGACCAAGTGTATTGTCAGTACCAACACCACGTGCTTTTTTACCATGTGATCTTGTATAATCAAAGGCATATCGCAAACATCTGTCTACCTGAAATCTATTATAGACCATACTCTGAACTGCAACTTCATTGGGAGTACCTATCATTGAATTACCGCCTGTACCTGTGTATATACCTCCGGTATTTTCTCTAACAACAACATAATCGATCTCTTTTGGACCTTTATCTTTAAGAGGTGATTCCACACCAGGATATAATTTAACAGGTCGAAGATTGATATATTGATCCAGTTCGAATCTCAGTCTTAGAAGTATGCCTTTCTCCAGTATCCCGGGCTTAACATCAGGATGTCCTATAGCACCAAGAAAAATAGAATCAAACTGTCTAAGATCGTCTGCAGCAGAATCAGGAAGAACCTCACCTGTTTTTATGTATCTGTCTCCACCAAAGTCAAACTCTGTAAAATCAAGCTTAAATCCAAATTTATCAGCAGCAGCAGCAAGAACCTTTTTTCCTTCAACTACTACTTCCGGTCCTGTACCGTCACCTGGTAATACTGCAATTTTATAATTCTTCCCCATTTATCATTCCTTATTATATATTTTTCTTATAATTATTGTTCCTAGAAGCTATGGTATTTTTCTTTTTAAGTCAATAATAGATTTAAAACCTTATTAGCCAATTGACAATACAAGTAAGACAAGTTTATGATTAAAATTGTCGTGGGGTGGTCTGTTTTTCAGGCCTGAGATTAAACCCGTTGAACCTGATCCGGATAATGCCGGCGAAGGGAACGTGACAATAATCGACCCACTTCTAATATTTTTTTAGGAGTGCATCATGCGAAAATTTTCTGCAATCTTTTTTGTAATAATAATTATCGGTATTTCAATTTTTTCTTTTTCCAGTAGGGGACGCAGATCTGCGGCCCCTACGGGTTTAACAATCTATGCCTATGACTCTTTCGTGTCAGAATGGGGACCGGGACCTGCTGTTTTCTCTGCCTTTGAAAAGAAATATAATATTAAGCTCTCTGTCATATCCGCCGGTGATGCCGGTCAGGTTATGCAGAAAGCTATTATTGAGAAAGATAACCCCAGAGCGGATCTGCTTATAGGGATAGATAACAATTTGCTTGCAAAAGCACTTGGAGAAGATATTCTTGAACCTTATAAATCTGAAAACCTTGAAAAAATTCCTATGGAACTGCTCTTTGATAATACAAACAAGCTTACTCCCTTTGATTATGGCTACTTTTCAATTATTTATGACTCTGAAAAGATATCTAATCCTCCAGCTTCACTGAATGACTTACTAAAGCCCGAATATGAAGATTCCATAATACTTATGGATCCCAGAACATCCAGTCCCGGACTTGGGTTTCTTTTATGGACAATTGCTGAATATGGAGAGGAGTTTGAAGATTACTGGAAAAAACTTATGCCCTCTGTCCTTACCATTACAGACGGTTGGGATTCGGGTTACGGTCTGTTTACCGAAGGGGAGGCTCCTATGGTTTTAAGCTATACAACCAGCCCGGCTTATCATGCGGAGTATGAGAATAGTGAAAGATATAAAACAGCAATTTTCCCGACCGGACATTACATGCAGATTGAGGGAATTGGAATAGTAAAGAATTCTAAAAACCGTAAAAATGCTGAATTATTTATAGATTTTATTCTTGAAGATCAAATTCAGAATATTATTCCTCTGACAAACTGGATGTACCCTGTTAATACAAACCTTGAACTTCCGGAATCATTTAAGTATGCCCCTAAACCTGAAATAACTCTTATAATTGATTCTGAGAAAATTGATCGCCAGCTCATCAACTGGATAGAAGTATGGACCAGTGCAGTTACCAACTAAAAAAAGAAGCAATTATATACTTTTATTAACAGCTCTCTTTTTTATTATTCTGCTGTTTTATCTCCCCCTCTCCCTTGTTTTTAAGAGCGCACTATTCCCAAAAGGGGGAGGGTTTTCTCTAAAAAATATGGCAGATGTAATGTCGTCTTCCTATAACCGGCATATTATTTTATTTACAATTTTTCAGGCAACTGTAAGTACCCTATTTGCTGTTTTACTTGGCCTTCCGGGAGCATGGCTTCTTGCTACAAAAAACTTCCCCGGAAAAAAAATATTAAAGGCAGTTTCCTCGGTTCCTTTTGTACTTCCCTCTATTCTTGTTGTTCTTGGTTTTGTAATTTTTTTCGGAAACAACGGTTATCTTAATAGATTATTAATGGGTGTTACAGGTCTGGAAAAACCTCCCTTAAGAATTCTTTATTCCATGAAAGCAATAATTCTTGCCCATGGATTTTATAATTTCCCTATTGTAATACGCCTGGTATCTTCTCTTTGGGAAAAGCTGGATCCCTCCCTGGCTAATGCTGCAATGACAATGGGAGCAGGCAGGGTTCGTCTTTTCTTTACCATCACCCTACCCCAGATTCTTCCTGCTGTTCTTGCCAGTGCAGCTTTAATTTTTGTCTTCTGCTTTACCAGTTTTGCAATTATTCTTGTGTTGGGAGGAGGACCGGCATTTACCACACTGGAAGTAGAAATCTACCGTCAGGCCAGAATTTCACTGAATATGGAGGCGGCGGCAGCTCTTTCCCTTACTGGTATTTTAATTACTCTGGTTTTTGTTTATCTAAATGTCCACTTTCAGTCATCCCGTAATTATCATGAAAATATTGCTAATACAGATTACTTTCAGGAACAAAGGAAAGCACCTGGAAAGATTTTTAAATGGGGAATTTTACTCTATATTCTTTTCATAGCACTTCTTGTAGCAGCTCCAGTAATTTCTGTTATTACAAAATCATTTATAATTCCAATTGCAGGTGGTGCGGGATTTGACTTTAGTAGTTCAGCTTACTCTGATATTTTCAGAAGGTCGACGGCAAATTACGGTATAACATTACTGGAAGCCATTGGAAACTCTATAAGCTATGCTTTTTATACAGTAATTTTTTCCATTCTTTTCGGAACTCTGATAAGCTATGTCCTTAAGGGAAGGGAAAAAGCATCTGCGATACTGGATACTCTGTTTATGCTGCCCCTTTCGGTCTCTTCGGTAATTCTTGGACTTGGATATTTAAAGATTATGAATTATCTGAATGAACCTCTTAGATCTTCACCTGTTTTAATTATTCTGGCCCATACGGTTATAGCCTTTCCCTTTGTTACCAGAGCAGTTAAACCTGTTATGGATAAAATAAAGCCTGAGCTAATTCATGCCGCCTTAAGCCTCGGGGAGACTCCTTTAAGGGTTTTTATTACAGTTGAACTGCCCCTTATTAAATCGGCAATATTTGCAGGAGCGGCATTTGCCTTTGCCATCTCCATAGGGGAGATGAATGCAACTATTCTGCTTTCATCAGAGAATACCCTAACCATACCCCTTATGATTTATCGTCTTATTGGCTCATACAACTTTATCGCTGCCTGCGCACTTGGTACAGTACTTATTATTTTTACCTTTTTATCATTCATAATTATGGATTACTTCGGCTCTGATACAGGAGGTTTTTAGATGGGTGTTTCTATTAAAAATATAAAAAAAAGCTTTAAAGATTTTAATATAGATGTAGATCTTGAAATAGAAAAAGGGGAATTGATTACCCTGCTGGGACCTTCCGGTTGCGGAAAAACAACATTAATCCAGCTTATTTCCGGGATAATCCCACCGGGTTCCGGAGCAATTCATATCGGCAGCAAAGATGTTACAACAATGCCTGTCTGGTCAAGAGATATAGGTATTGTATTCCAGGATTATGCCCTTTTTCCCCATATGAACGTAGGAGACAACATTGCCTATGGTCTTAAAGCAAGAAAAACTAAATCCTCTCTTATTAAAAAACGTGTAACAGAGATGCTGGAACTGGTACAACTTATGGGATACGGTAAAAGATCTGTTAGCTCTCTATCAGGGGGAGAAAAACAAAGAACAGCACTGGCTCGGGCATTGGCACCCTCTCCCCTGCTGCTCCTCCTGGATGAACCCTTAAGCGCTCTGGATGCTAAAATGCGTACAATTCTTAGAAGGGAGATTCGCAGCATACAGAAGGAACTTGGGATTACAACAATATATGTTACCCACGATCAGGAGGAAGCTCTCTCTATAAGCGACCGGATTGTTGTTATGAATAATGGCAGAGTTGAACAAAAAGGAAGACCCTGGGAAATATACAATCAGCCGGCAAGCGGGTTCAGCGCCGATTTCATGGGCGAATCAAATAAAATACCCTGCACAGTAGAAGAAGTATCTGAGCCTGACGGAATCTCCCTTGTTTCTTCCGATGGTGATATTAATTTCAGGGTGCCCTATAGGAAAAAGATAAAAACAGGAGAAAAGTATTTTGTGTTCTTCCGCCCTCAGGATACGGAAGTGATCCATGACGGAACAAATAAAACAGGAGAAAATATGATAAATGCCAAAATATTATCCACTGAATATTTTGGCAGATATCTCTCTTTTGACTGTAAAGCCGGGAACACTCTATTGAAAACAGAAATATCTGACCGTCAGGTTCTGGACAGTAAAATCTTTAAAGTCGGAGACCCTGTTATTTTTACTGTTAATCAGGAGAGATGCTGGCTGATTAGAAATTAATAATGATATTTCTTAACACCCTTCTAACAAAGCTCTGTTAAATTACATATACCTGTAAATGTTTATTGTGTCCTGCAATATCTGCTTCTACAATGCAAACAGATTGTAAAGGAGAATTAATCATGCCCCTTAGATTTAAATTATCAGACTGTACAGGTTGTAAACTATGTCAGCTTGCCTGTTCAGCAGTTCATGACGGAGTGTTTAATCCTGAAAAAGCAAGACTTAAAATGACCCATGAGTACAACAGTGATGGAATAAAAATACGTTCCAGCAGTTGCATAATGTGTGGTAAATGTGAAAATGCATGTCTGACTGGCGGCATTAAGAGTAATGGAAGATGGATGGTTGTTGATAATGATAAATGTACTGGATGTGGAAAATGTGTTGAAGTTTGTCCAACAAATATTCTCTATCTTGATGCTGATAACAATACAATAATATGTGATTTATGCGGTGGTGACCCTGAGTGTATAAAATGGTGTCCAAAAGATGTAATTACACTTTGGGAAAAGGAGCCGAAAAAATGAGTGGTAAAATAAACAGTGAAGTAAGCAGTTTTTTTGGTAAAATGCTGGTAGTCGATTTAACCAGTGGTAAAATTGAAGACAGGAAACTTCCAAGAGAATGGATTGATCTCTACACAGGCCAGAAAGGTCTTGGTTCAAGAATTCTAATGGAAGATTTTGATGTAGAAACAGATCCTCTTTCCCCGGAGAACAGGGTTATTCTTACAACAGGAATAATGACAGGAACAATTGTATCCTGTTCAGCAAAACTGGCTATGACTACAAAATCTCCCCAGACAGGAACTATTTCCGATGGCTCAGTGGGAGGCCACATTGGTGCGGAACTTAAATATACAGGGTACGATGCAGTAATGATTACCGGAAAAGCTCCTGATCTTTCGTATCTCCATATTGATCCTGATAAAAGAGAAATACGTCAAATTCCTGAATTTAAAGGATTGGGAACCTTTGATACTGAAGATAAATTAAAAGAAATTACAAGTGACGATAAGCTTAAGGTACTGGCCATAGGACCTGCCGGAGAAAACCTTGTACCTTTTTCCTGTGTTTCATCAGAACGTTACCGTCAGTTGGGACGTGGAGGAATGGGAGCTGTTATGGGAAGCAAAAACCTTAAGGCAATAACCATAAGGGGATGGCTCGATGTAGGTGTGGCTGATATAAAGAAGTGTATGAAAATGGCTATGGCTGCGCACATAGAAGATGGAGTAATTGATCCTGAAAATGAAATTTACACCCTTGGAACCAGCAGTCTTGTTAACTATTCACAGGAATCAGGGCTGCTCCCGACAAAAAACTTTTCTGAGGGAAGATTCCCGGAATATGAAAATATTAACGGTGAAGCATTCAAGGCTGTTCGATTAAATAAAAAAGCCTGTTTTTCCTGTGGAATTGCCTGTGGTAACTACGTTAAAGATGGAGATGCTGTTGTTGAGGGACCGGAGTTTGAGACAATTGCTCTTTGTGGAACTTCCATAGGGGTAGGAAGCAGAGCAGATATAATTAAAATGAATGCTGTTTGTGATGATCTGGGTATAGATACCATTTCTGCAGGAGGAACAATTGCTTTCATGATGGAAGCTACAGAAAAGGGCCTTCATGACTTTGGTATACGCTTTGGTGAAGCAGAAAAAGCATATAAATATATGGAAGATATATCTTTCCGCAGAGGAATTGGTAAAGAAGCTTCAAATGGCTCCAAATGGCTTGCTAAAAAATATGGAGGCGAGGATTATGCCATAAATGTAAAAGGGATGGAACTGCCCGGGTATGATCCAAGAGGCTCCTGGGGAATGGGTATTGCCTATGTAAGCGCACCAAGAGGAGGGTGTCATATGACAGCCTACCCCGTTGGAGAGGAAGCATGGGGAACACTTGATCCATTTACTTTTGAAGGAAAGGGAAAATTGGTTGCAGATATGCAGAATAGTCAGTTTGTAAAATTTTCCATGGGAGTTTGTGATTTCTGGCCTATTAGTGATGTGACAATTGGATCACTATATGAAGTAACTGCAGGTGGGGAATGGCCGGCTGAAAAAGTATATGCAGTAGGTGAAAGAATTTTCAATCTTCAGAGAATGTTCAATGTAATGCTTGGATTTGACCGACGGGAAGATACTCTTCCTGGAAGGTTTTATAAAGAGATTCTTAAAGAAGGGCCTCCAAAAGATCACCCTATGACTAAAGAGGCTTTTGATAACGCCATGAGCGAATACTACAACTACAGGGGATGGGATGAAAGAGGAAGACCAACCCTTAAAAAACTAAAAGAACTTGGAATAGAAGAAAAATTAATAGAAGCATATGCAGCTAAAACAGGAATATAGTGAAATGATTGAATAATTAAAATAAACTATTTGTAATTGGCAGAACTAATAACAGTTCTGCTAATTCAAAGCTCCTATTAAGATTTGTACTTCTGAATACCTTTACTGAAAAGGTCACCGCCATAGCAATCATTAACAACAATTACAGGCATATCTTTTACTGTCAGCTTTCTCAAAGCCTCGGTACCAAGATCACCAAAGGCAATAACTTCAGATTCAATAATTGATTCGGATAACAGTGCTCCGGCTCCTCCGGTTGCACTAAAATAGATCCCGCACTTCGATGTAATAAGTTTTCTAATTTCCTCTGATCGTGGTCCTTTACCTATCATTCCCAGCATACCTGTCTTAAACATAGTTAGGACAAATTTATCCATACGATAACTTGTAGTAGGTCCTGCCGAACCAATAACAAAACCTGGCCGGGCAGGAGAAGGCCCGACATAATAGATAACAGAACCCGAACCATCAAAAGGAAG
>DAOWEB010000038.1 GCA_030638735.1 Spirochaetaceae bacterium | reverse complement strand
CCGACTCGTTACAAGAGTAACAAACGATATCCAGAATATGCACGAACTCTTTACTTCCATCATCGCATTTGTCTTTAAGGACATTTTTTTATTAATCGGTATCGCAATTATTCTGTTATGCCTTGACTGGAAACTTGCGCTGATCTCTTTTACGATTCTTCCGGCTGTTGTTTATCCATTAGCCGGCCCTGGAATAATAATTGCCTATCTTCTTGCAGCATTTCTTGTAATTCCTGCACTATTTGCAAAAACAGAACTTGCTACCGCCATGCCAAAATCCGGTGGAGATTACTTTTTTGTGAATAGAAGTATGGGCCCTTTCTTTGGTACCTTTGCAGGGTTTGCCGCCTGGTTCTCTCTATCTTTGAAAACAGCTTTCGCAATTCTGGGTATAGGAGTTGTCCTTGCACCTCACTTCGGAGGTTCTCCGGCAATGATCAAAACAATTGCAACAGGTTTTGCAATTTTCTTTTGTACAATTAATATAGTCAGTGTAAAACATACAAGCAGACTTCAGATAGCCCTTGTAATAGGGTTAATTACAATTCTAAGTGCTTATATTCTAATTGGTATAGGTAATATTGATATCCATAACTACTCACCATTTTTGCCTGCAGGAGGTAAGTCTGTTTTCCTTGTAGCAGGTATTATTTTTGTATCTTTTGGTGGTTTAACAAAGATAGCTTCTGTAGCAGAAGAAATTAAAAATCCTGGAAAAACTATTCCCCATGGAATGTTTTCGGCATTTATAATAGTTACAATTCTTTATGTGCTTACAGTTTTCGTAACAGTTGGTTTATTAAGCCCGTCCCAATTTTCACAGACAATGACTCCGCTTTCAAAAGGAGCAGAGATAATGGTTGGCAGAGGGGGCTTTATTGTCCTCGAACTTGCAGCTCTTATGGCATTTATAACAACAGGAAACGGCGGCCTGCTGGCTGCTTCCAGAAACCCCCTTGCAATGGCCAGAGACAACCTTCTCCCCAATTTTATATCGGATATTAATCAAAAAACAAATACTCCTGTTATTTCTATTATAATGACAACTCTATTTATGATAATCTGCATACAGCTGCTTGATTTTGAACAATTAGTTAAGGTTGCATCAACAATGAAGTTGCTCCTGTTTGCATTTGTTAATTTTTCTTTAATAATTATGAGGGAAAGTAAAATAAGTACCTACAGACCTAAATTCAAATCACCTTTCTATCCATGGATTCAGATTGCAGGAATATTTTTCTATCTTCTAATAATTTTCAACATGGGTACATTCTCTTTAATTTTAACAGGTGCATTTACCCTTTTTTCTCTTGTGTGGTTTTTTATATTTTCCGGTTTCAGACAGAAAAAAGACTCTGCTATTATACATATTGTAAAAAGAATGACAGCAAGAGAGATGCAGACAGACACCCTGTCTGATGAACTGAGAGAAATTCTTTTTGCCAGGGACAATATTATTGAAGATCGCTTTGATACAATAATAAAAAGTGCCAAAATAATTGATATGCCTGAGGCTGCAACCATGGATGAACTTTTCAATCTTCTTGCAGCAGAGTTTTCAACTCTTTTTGAATTGGACGAAAATGAGATTAAAAAACTTATCTATAAGAGAGAAAAGGAGTCAACCACAGTTATTCATACAGGTCTGGCTATTCCGCATATTATTATAGGTAAAGAAGCGCGTTTTGAAATTATTGTAGTAAGATCAAAAGAAGGAATTACTTTCCCGGGCGAAAAAGAACCAGTTCATACAGTTTTTTCCCTTGCTGGAAGCAGAGACGAAAGGAATTTCCATCTTCAGGCTCTAATGGCCATTGCCCAGATTGTTCAGAATCCCTCGTTCAAAAACAACTGGAACAAAGCAAAAAATATTAACGATTTACGACATACAATTCTTCTAGGAGAACGTATAAGAAAAGGAGATATTTAACATAATGATTTCAGCAGATATTAATTTTAATAAAATGGATGGACTTATTCCAGTAGTTGCTCAGGATTCAGAATCTAAAGAGATATTAATGCTTGCATATGTAGACAAAGAGGCTTTAAATCTTACTATTTCGACAGGATATGCACATTACTACAGTAGATCCAGAAAACAAATATGGAAAAAAGGGGGCACCTCCGGTCATATACAAAAAATTGTGGAAATACGAGTAGATTGTGACCAGGACAGCCTTGTGTACAAGGTAGCACAAACAGGAGGAGCATGCCACACAGGTTATTATAGTTGTTTCTATAGAATTATGGATAATAATGGTCTGCACATCAGTGGTAAAAAGATTTTCAACCCACTAAAAGTATATAAATCTTAAATTTATATTATTTGTTTCTCCAGAAATTTCATTTTTATTAAAGTCTCTGTCCCTATAAATTTATTAACAGAAGCTGCAATTCCGGAACCATCCAAACCGCAATCCTTTAATAGCTCAGAACGAAGAGCCTGAGATAAAAATTTTTCAGGAATGCCGTTATGCTGAAAAAATATATCAATGTTATTTTCTGCTATTAGTGATGCAACAGAATCACCAATACCACCTTTCTTTGATCCATCCTCAACAAGAAAGACATGTGAATATCCGGATATAAGTTCCAAAAGATATTTTTCATCTATAGGCTTTATAAAACGGATATTATACAGATCTATATCCAATCCCTGGGTTTGCAATATTTCACAACCGGAAAGAGCCTCCGTTACAAGTCCTCCAATTGTAATCAAAAGAAATTGACATGATGTTCGTTTAAGAAAAACCCCTCTACCAGTCTCAACGGGGAGGTCAGTCCCACTTATGCCTATAGGACATTCTGCTTTTGGATATCTAAAAAGAACAGTTCTATTACTGTTCAGAGCATAAGTCATCATCAAATCAAATTCTTCCTCTGATCCTGGTGCCAATATCACTAAACCTGGAATAGAGATAAAAAGAGGAATATCAAATGATCCCTGATGTGTTTCCCCATCACTACTGACAAGACCGGATCGATCCATAGCAATAATAACAGGAAGTTTCGGTATAGCAATATCGTGAATCAGCTGATCTACTGCCCTCTGCATAAAAGTTGAATAAATTGCAATAACAGGTTTAAAACCTGAGGCTGCAAGTCCGGCTCCAAATGTTAAAGCATGCTGCTCTGCGATTCCGACATCAAAGAATCTTTCAGGGAATTCCCCCTGGAAAGATTTGAGCCCTGTACCCTTCCCCATGGCTGCTGTAATAGCAACAATGGAATTATCTTTACCGGCATTTTTAAAAAGTATTGCGCCAAAAACACTTGTGAAAGTATGTTTATTTAAAGAAATTTTATCATCAGGTGATGGAATAGGAGAAACGCCATGATAATCTGCGGGATTATCTTCCGCTTTTGAAAATCCTTTACCCTTTTTAGTTACAACATGAACAATTACAGGTTTCTGCAGCTTCTTAATGTTCTCCAGAACTTTAGTCAGCATTGAAATAGAATGTCCATCTATAGGGCCTACGTACTCAAATCCAAGTTCAGAAAAAATGGTTTCTTTAAGAAACAGAGCTTTAACACCTCTTTTCATTCGCATAACAAACTGAAAAATTCGATACCCCAGGAATGGAATCCCAAGGAGTCCTTTATCTATGAGGTCCCGAATTCGCTGATAAGATCTGGTTGCTGTTATACGACTAACATAAGAAGATGTTTTTGAAATTCCGGATCGTGAAGAAAGACCACCTACATTTCTACTAATTGACATATTATTATCATTATAAATAATAATTAAATCTTTTCTTAAATGACCTGAATGGTTAAGGGCTTCAAATGCCATTCCACCTGTAATTGCACCATCTCCTATGACAGCAATTACTTTACCCTTTTCCCCTTTAAGTCGCTTTCCCACAAGAATACCCAGTGCAGCAGATATTGAAGTCGAGGCATGACCGGTTTCAACAACATCATGAACACTTTCTTCTCTTTTGGGGAAACCACTCAATCCACCCTTTAAACGGATAGAATCAAAAATATCATTTCTTCCGGTTAAAATTTTATGGGTATAACACTGATGCCCGACATCCCAGACAAATTGATCAACAGGGCTGTTAAAAACGCGGTGCATAGCTATTGTAAGTTCAACAACACCAAGATTGGAAGCCATATGGCCACCATTATTGCCTACTACATCTATGATTCTTTCCCTAATCTCGCTCGCAAGAACAGGAAGAGACGCCAGAGGTAGCTCTTTTAATTTTTCAGGTGAGTTTATTCTGTCTAATAAAGGCTCTTGTTTCATCAATTAAAGATATTAACTCAATTTATAAAAAAAACAGTTTAAAAAGAAAATAGTTATAACTTACTGTTATAACTATTCAAGATCTATCGTATATATTACCAGCCAATAGTGGTAACAATGCACGACTTATTTCTTCTTGTGTCTATTTTTTCTTAGTTTTTTCTTTCTCTTATGAGTAGAAATTTTATGCCTCTTTCGTTTTTTTCCACACGGCACTGTAGGTTACTCCTTACACCCCGCTTATAAAAGCAGAGCAAAATCAAATCTCTACCGATTATGCCGATAGAAGCCCTCAAAGTCAAGGCTTAAAGAAAGATAGTTGTTGAAAATCTAATCTGATGGAGGTATAGTATATCTAAATGGAAAGAACACTAAATAACATAGCAATAAGCTATACAAGCAAACAAATTGATAATATTCTGGCAGTAGAAAGCAAGCCGGATAACTATACAAATCATTTTAATCAAAATGAAGATTTTTTTATAAAACTTGATACTTATTTTACTGTACCAAGTTTTCCAATTCATCATGATTCCAGTAAAGCTGCTCCTAAAAAAGCATACCTGGATGCCCTTGAAAATTTAATGAAACAAATAATTCCATACACATCTTCTATTTTTTCAAATCTTACATATTTTTTTGATCAGACTGAAATATTTCACCCTTTTTTTTATCAGGTATATAAATATAAGGAACAGCTCTATCTTTATCTGATACGGTTGGATCTGCTGTTCAAACCAGGAGATGGAACTATTGTTGAGCCAGGTAGTAACGATATAACAAATGTTTATAAAACAAGACATCTTTATCTTGAAAGTGATCTTATACCTATTACCGGGTACAGCTCCGGAAATGGCAAAATTACCGGTTTTAATATTGAGCAAATTATTTCAGATACATGGATAGGGGAATCAGGGAGAGGCTATCTTCTCGAAGGTATATGGATGGATGTTGAACTAACTAAATATTTTTCCAGACTTTTTCTTCCAATAGGGAAAAAAACCTACCCATATTATCCATTCACTTGTAAATACAGAACATTTTGTCACACACTGACAGATCTTTCTCTAAATGGAAGAAAAAAACACTTGCTATATCTGCATACAGCCAGAGCTTTTGCTCTTCCTCTTATTGGAGATATACAGGATGAACTTAAAAAAGAGAGTTTCAATTCAAACTTGCCAACCTTCAGGGAAATGCATAAAAAAGTTCCTCCATTCTGGATCAATGTCTGGAAAAATTTAAATATAAAAACATACTTGAACAGTAAGGATATGAAGGAGTTCCTTGTTGAATTCTGATACGGATATATCGTCTCTAAAAGTTACTATTATGGGTCTGGGGCTTCATGGTGGAGGGTTATCCTCTGCTCTTTTTTTTGCAGAAAGAGGTGCAGAATTAATTGTAACGGATCTAAGAGAAGAAAACATTCTAAAGCCTATAATTAATAAACTCAGAAAATATGAAATTAAATATGTACTGGGAGAGCACAGAGAAGAAGATTTTTCAAATGCAGATCTTGTAATTAAAAATCCTGCAGTACCTCTTAGTTCCCCATTTCTTAAATTAGCCCAAAAAATAGAAACAGATATTTCAATTTTTCTTAAATATAATAAGAGGCCGATTATTGCAGTAACTGGAAGCAAGGGGAAGTCTACTACTGTCTCTGCAATTTTTGATGTACTGCAATATTATAAAAATGACACAAAACTTGGTGGAAATATTACTACTTCTCCTTTAAATTTTATTGATGAGTGCAGGGACAGAGAAGGAGCACCAGTCATTCTTGAACTTTCATCATGGCAGTTGGCAGATCTAAAGGGAAAAGGGCTGCTTACACCCCGGATTGCAGTAATTACAAACATTATGCCCGATCATCAAAACAGATATTCATCCATGAATGAATATATTGCAGATAAAAAGCTTATATATGCTGATCAATCGGATAAAGATTTTTTGATTTGTAACTATGATGATGAATATGGTCATAATTTTGCTGCTGAGACCGCTGCTAAAACATTATTTGTTTCAGAAAAACCTCTTCCGGAAAATATAGATGGTGCGTTTATACTTGATTTTGAAGGATATATCAGAATTGAAGGACAAATGGAAAAAGTTCTGCCGGAGAATATTAAAATACCCGGGGAACACAACAGACTGAACCTCTTATATGCAGCACTTGTACTGCGATTATCCGGTATCAATTCAGATCAAATTAGTAACAGGCTAAAAAAGTTTACAGGTATAGCTCATAGAATGGAATTAATAACAGTAAAAAACGGGGTTTCCTGGTACAACGACAGCGCTGCAACTATTCCACAGGCTACTGCAGCGGCCATGAAAGGCTGTAGAACTCCTTTCCGGCTTATAGCAGGAGGTACAGACAAAGAACTGGACTTTGACGGTACTATTGAAGCATTTTTACTGGCAAAAAGTATTTATCTACTGGAAGGAACTGCGACAGACAGACTTACTGTTCTTTTAGATAAGCAAAAGATCTCCTATAAAGGTCCTTATACTAATCTAAAGGATGCTGTGAAAGATACAGCTGACGAGAGTCAGTCTGGAGAATCTGTAATATTTTCACCCGGAGCAACATCATTTGGAATGTTTAATAATGAATTTGACAGAGGAGATCAATTCAGACAAATGGTTTTGGCGTTGCCGTCGTCGTAATTGTATCATAAAATTGCGGTTATCGTTTCCGGATTTTTTTATAATAAAACAGTCTAACTGTCTCGGCCCATCGGTACAGCTTGTAAACAACAGGTTTCAACGGCAGGTCCCAGCATCCCGGACGATGGAGGATATCACCTCCAAAGCCGGTTTTAAAACGATAGAGACCGCTCATGGGATGATCGGGGTTATCCTCAGGGGGTATTCCAAACAGATCATATTCGGTACAACCATTCTCTTTAGCAAACTTTAATGCTTCCCACTGTAGAGCATAGGCTGGCATTAGATTTCTGTTTTCGTTGGAGGAAGCACCATATAGATATGAGGCTCTATTGCCATATAAAGCAACAATAATTCCTGCAAGAAGCTGATTATTGTAATCAGCCCTGAACAGTACTCTTTCAGGATCTTCTTTCAATTCTGAACCTTCAAAAGAGAGTTCAAATATCTTTCTGTAATAGGATTTGGAATGAATTGTTATCTTATCCCGTAAAGAGGTCTCTTCATACAGCCTATACCAGTCATCCAAAGACTCTATACCTGTCTTTTTTACAATAACACCTTTACGAAAAGAAAGACGAATATTATATCTTGTCTTAGACTTCATCCGTGAAAGAATATCTTCTTCATTCTCTTTTAACGAAATGATAACAGTATCAGGAGGTTGTATATCTGAAGAGGCCTTTTCAAGTTCCGGTTTCATATTAAACATAACAGGATCTGTTTGATAAACACCGGAGGGGAGGTCATACCTAAGAGCAAAACACCCAGTCGGAAGGCTGTTTTTAATTTCCAGCCCAATTTCCTTTAGATTTACCCCAGTCTGATCATCAACTGACAAAACAGGGCCATGAGGAATATAAGCAATAGAATATTTCCCAAAAACCTTTCTAACAAGAACAAGAATTAATACGCCATTATAATTAAATGAATAGGGTTTCCACCCGAAAGCCTCTTTCAGACTTCCCCAAAATGGAGACTGCAGAATATTACTACTTCCAGTTGGATTTATAAATTCCACAAGAGAGGGGGATTACCCCACCTCTCCATCAGATACAACATTTGTTTTCAGTGTCTGTCCGGACACTTCAAGAACCGTATCGCCTACCTTTACAATATTACCTTCTGCCTTTAAAGGAATATTAAAAAAATGATTTACTTTAAGTTTTTTAGGACTATCCCCTTCCGGAACTGCGTTACCTGCAATATTTATTCTTGCACCTGGTTCTGCCCAGTCTGCAAAGAGAACTTCAACATCACCACGTTCATCAGAACCCGGAGGAGTATTATCAGCTGCCAGCAGCATTCCCTGACTTTTTACACCACGAAGCTTAGCCGGTTTAAGGTTATATACCACTATTACATTACGATTAAGAAGTTCCTCTTCCTTATAATAAGGAACAAGACCGGAAACTATCTGCCTGGGTTCCTCCTCCCCTAAATCAATAGTCTCAATATACAACTTATCTGCTTCAGGATGCCTTTCAATGGCAGTTATTTTTGCTACCCGAAGATCAATTTTTTCTACAAACTGTTCTTCCAGTGTTTTTTCTACTTTTTCTTCTGTTTTTTCTTCCACTTTTCCCTCACCTGCTTCTTTAGCAGCTCTTTCAGCCTGACTGCCTGCAAATTTTTCTTTTAAACTATTAATTAAATCATCTTCCAGCTTGTTAAACAGTATTTCAGATTTACCAAGCTTATAAATACCTTCAAATTTTCCAAGTATATCCCAGTTCATCTCCGGATTACCAAGAAAAGCTGCAATTTTTGAACTGGTTTCGGGAATATAAGGTTCAATCATTACTGCAAGATCTCTTACCAGATAAACAAGATGTTTGATTAAACCAGCTGCTGCTGCAGGGTCAGTATTTCTTGTTCGCCATGGTTCTCCATCCTGAAAAGCTTTATTTCCAAAAGAGGACAAAGCAAGAATTTTTCTAAGAGCATCCCTTAGTTGTGCTTTTTCGAAATGTCCTATTATTTCAGCTTCGTATTCCTTTATCTTATCTATCATAACAGAATCATTATCTGCTTCCGGAATTTTGCCCTCATAAAATTTATCAACAAAGATAAGTGTTCTGTTTATAAGATTACCAAGATTACCCAGCAGTTCACTATTAACCCTCTCCTGGAAATCCTTCCAGCTAAACTGATAATCAGATTTTTCCGGTCTGTTATAAAAAATGTAAAATCTCCATACATCTGAAGGAATACCAGTATCTCTGGCATCAGTGCCAAATACTCCAATCCCCTTACTTTTGGAAAATTTACCATCTTCATAGTTAAGATATTCGGTAGAAGACATATGATGAAGCATAGTCCACTTTTCCCCTGTTCCCAAAAGTGATGCCGGGAAAATTACTGTATGAAAAGGGATATTATCCTTTCCAATAAACTGGAACAGTTCAACCTCCTCAGGGTTTCTCCACCAGTCTTCCCATTTATCAGTATGGGTCATTGTTATAGAAATATATCCAATAGGCGCATCAAACCAAACATAAAAAACCTTGCCCTCAAAGCCCTCTTTCGGAACAGGGATTCCCCACTTTAAGTCTCTGGTTATACATCTCTCTTTAAGACCATCCCGTATCCAGCTCTTTGTCATCTGCAGAGCATTACGTGCCCAGAAGCCGTCAACTGAAGCCGTATCCATCCATTCCTGGAGTTTTGGAAGAACTTTAGGAAGATCCAGATACAGATGTTTTGTATCTCTTCCCACAGGCTCATTACCACAGGTATTACACTTTGGATGAACAAGGTCAGTTGGATCAAGGAGCTTACCACAGTCTTCACACTGGTCTCCTCTTGCATTCTCTGAACCACATGAGGGGCATTCTCCAAGAATATATCTGTCTGCCAGAAATCTGTCACAACTTTCACAAAACAGCTGATTTATAGTGTCTTCTCTTATTAAACCTGCTTCATCACATTTATGAAATATATGCTGAACGATCTCAGTCTGTTCCGGTGTGGAAGTTCTTCCCCACTTATCAAACTTAATATTAAACCATTCATAAATTTCAGTATGAATTTTATAATAATGATCACAGAGTTCTTTGGGAGTAACCCCTTCCTGAAGAGCTCTTGTCTCTGTTGCTGTGCCATATTCGTCTGTACCACACACATAAAGTGTTTCATACCCTTTTTCTCTGCAAAATCGTGCAAATACATCTGCTGAAAGAACCTGAATAAGGTTTCCAAGATGAGGTATGTTATTTACATATGGTAACGCGGACGTTATTAGTTTTTTCTTTTTCATAGTCAGCCACTATACCGGCTTGAGGGGGGATTGGCAAGTGGATAAAACAACAAAGCTTTTTGCGCTGTACCACATTTTCTACTTAAAAAGTACTTCTTCTCTAACACAAAGCACTATATCTGGCGCAAAAAGCCAAAAACATGCCGATAGTATAGACATCGCAAAAGCCTCCAACAGATAAATAACTATAAAAAAAAGCTGCACCCTATAGGGTGCAGTTATGACAATCGTTCTAATATTCTTTACCTAATATAGTTCGTCATATGAATAGTCAATACCATCAATATTAACACCAAACTGATCTACAGAAGCCGAATAATCCTGACCATTCCCGGAAGAATAAACTCCGATAAATGCACCATGTTCATAAATACCATAAAATCTGCCGCTGCCCATAGGTATATTTACAAAAACGACATCAAAATCTTTTAATTTTGTTAATACCAATTCCAATTCAGAATCTGAATCTACAGCTCTGGTATTAGAAATACCTTTAGCTCTTGTTAATTTATAAGATCCATCTGTTTTCCTTGTAAGACTGACTAAATGTTTCTTCCCAGTAGCACGGCCTCTTCGATATACTTCAGTATATCCAGTATACAGATTGGTATCTACACCGGTTTCCATAAGATAGGTTCTCTCTTCATGAGAAATTTTACTATCATCAGCAGAACCAGGAGCTGCATGCCATAGTTTCAAGACCTTGTTATAAACGATTTTATTTGCATCCAAAGATATATCTACTGCAGTTGTAAGTGTAAACCGGGAGCCGATAGTTGAAAGGGATCTTACTTTACTTGCTCCTGTAGTTGTGTCACCGCTAAATCTGAGAACAGTGTTTCCAGCTCTTCTTGAATTACCTTCAGTAGCCATGTAGGAAATTCCGGAATATGTAGTAGTGGTATTTTCTGTGTAGTATTCCACAGCACTAAGATCATATGGACCCCTGATATCTATTGTTGAATCAGTTCTGGAAGACCATTCACCAGAACCAGTTGTCCCTGGAGCCGGTATTGTCGAAGGATAATCATATTCTCCGGAACCGAGTATATCATCACTCACACCAAATGAAGTATAATAAACACCAGTAGTTATACTAGTCTCGATTATCTCCCTCTTTGCAACACTTCCATCTGAAAAGTAGGTTTCATATTTACTCAACTTTCCTGTTTCGAAAGCATCATTCATGTTGGTCCAGTCATTGGTTGCCACAAGATATTCTTCATAATTATATTTAATATCAAAATTTACGGATGGATACATATATAACTTAATCCTGTAATGAGCACCATCTTCTGACATTGTAAAGTATGCTTCCTCACCCTGATTATAATAATCCTGAAAATAACCTTCAGAGGGTACTCTAACTTCACCGGATCCACCATATTCAGAGTAAATCTCTGAAGGAGTCTTTCCTGCAAGATCAGGATCCGCATCCCCGGGTGTAATTGCTCTGGAAAGAGTTCGCGCTGACTGACTGTCATCCACAAGAAGACCCAAAGAGGCATCTACACCGGATAAAAGAGAGCGTAATTCAGTAAGCTCCAATGCAGCGGCATCATCTGCACTAATTTGAACACTCCCGGGGGCACAGGCAAAAAGTAACCCAAGGACTCCTAAAGTAACTATTATTTTTATTATACATTTCATACATTCCCTCCTTACAGGAAAACTTTTATATTTACAATAACTATATAGCATTTTCTATGCCAATCTATTTAATACTCTTTAAAAAACTTTAATTAAACTATATTCCACAAAAAACTACTTTTAAAAGAGTTAATTTTTATTTATAAAAGGGTTCTACGCCCTTCATGTCTAACTATTCGACAAAAAGGGCGAAGAAATCAATCTTTAAATAATAGATCACTCCTAACAAGAAATGATTTGAATAATATCCAATTCCAGTGAATAATCAATATGAACTTTACTTTGGGGGATAAAAATTGAGATCAAAATTAAATACCAGTTATCTTTCACTAAAAACAAAACTTGGTTTTGGAGTATGTGATATAGGGGGGAACCTCTTTTTCACGACCCTCTCATTCCATCTTACTATATTTTTAACTGATACTCTTGGGCTTGCAGCAGGTCTCATGGGGCTTGCCATGATGATTGGACGAATTGTAGATGCTTTCAGTGATCCATTAATGGGTTATATATCGGATCATACCCGCTCCAGATGGGGAAGGAGGAGACCATATATCTTTTTTGGTTCTATTCCACTTGTATTTTTCTTTATTCTTATGTTTACAAAACCTGACTGGATAAGCAGTCAAACAGGGCTTTTTATCTGGGTTACTGTAATCTATTTTTTAATGACTACAGCCTATACAGTTGTCAATATTCCCTATGGTGCTCTTACACCTGATCTTACTAGAGATTATAACCAGCAAACTGTATTGAACGGATATAGAATGAGTTTTGCAGTTGTTGGGACACTAATAGCAGCAGGAGCGGCAATTCCAATTATAGGTTTATTTGAAACAAAAACAGCTGGTTATACGGGCATGGGTATTATTTTTGGTTTAATTATGCTTATTTCAGCCTGGATAACTTTTTTTACGGTAAAAGAACCGGTCGTCAAAAAAGAAAGCTATAATAAAGGAATTTTTAAAGAATATCTTCTTGTTATATCTGATAAAACTTTCAAAAAAATTCTTAGTCTATGTGGACTATATATTGCCGGTGTAACAGTAGTTGCAAGTACACTCATCTACTTTTTCCAGTACGTTTATAAAGATGAAGGAATGACAACACTTATAATGCTGGCACTTCTGGTAACAGCCCTTGCCTTTATACCCGTATGGGTAAAAATATCAAAAAAAATCGGAAAAAAGAACTCCTATATTACTGGTATGGGTATTTTCACAGGAGCTGTTCTTCTGGTGGCATTCACAGCAGATAAAGTTCCTGTACCAGTACTTATTGCTTATATGATTATGGCAGGTATAGGACTATCAACTCATTATGTAATGCCCTATTCTCTTATTCCCGATGTAGTTGAAAATAACTATGCAGAAACAGGAAAACGCAGGGAAGGAATCTACTATGGATTATGGACCTTCCTCTCCAAACTTGGACAGGCAGTTTCTGCACTGATTATCGGTATTGTGTTAACTCTTGTACATTACGTCCCAGGTGCTATACAGACTGTTCCTGCAGAAATGGGAATTAGATTGCTGGTAGGCCCTGTTCCTGTAATTATTATTCTCCTTGGAATGTTTATAATGTACAAATATCCAATTTCAAGTAGTAAATATCAGGAAATCCTACAGACCATAAACAGAATGGAGAGCAATAATGCTTAAAAAGCTTATGGAATCCACCCTGTTTCAAATACCTGTAACTATTATTACCTATACATTCTATGGTCTTATACTGGGAGTAAGCATTTTCCCCGGAGGAATAGTAATTGTATCAGTTTTACAAAAATATGGCTCTGATATAATTGGAAGCCAGGTAGGAACAATGTTAAGCAGTCTTTTTATTGTCTGCCTGGTTATAGGGTTATCATTGTTTCTTTTTTATATTGTCGGTTTAATTCTTATGGGAATTATAATCCGCATTTTAAGTATTGGTATAAAACCCGGATCATATGAGGTTGCAACCCCAACTGTTTTTAGATGGTTAATTTTCTCCGGTATTTATACTCTTGCAGTAACACTTATTCTTCCTGTTATTCCAATGACATTCTTCTCTATGCTGTTCTTTCGAATAATTGGCTGCAAAATTGGAAAAAACTCTCAAATAAACACATATATGCTAAACGATTCCTATCTGCTTGAAATTGGGGATAATGTAGTAGTAGGAGGAAAAGCAGATATAAGCTGTCACATTTTTGAAAATAACAAACTAATATTACAACCTATTAAAATTGGTGATAATTCTATGATAGGAGCTCACTGCTATATTGCACCAGGTGTTACTATTGGAAAAAATTGTATTATTGGTCTAAATTCCTATATTCGTCAGGGAAAAAATATTCCGGATAATACAAAACTGACTTCTGTTGGTGCTGTTAGTTTTGGGACTGCAGGGAGATTGGAGAAAAGTTAGGTTGCATAATGCAAGCCACAACAGAAGACACAACTGCAGTTACTGAACTATTCCGGGATGCCAGACCACCAAAGAAATCAGCAACTCAACCGGTGAATTATACTATAAATCATCGAAACAGTGGTTGAATTCTGATAATTCACAGTAATTAGTCTTATATTTTTATTTACACTTAATTTATAAAATTCATTTTTCACTTGACAGTTATCATATTTACGGTAATTATGATAACTATGTATACAAGATTACTGCAAATTCCAGAAAAGTCTATACTTTTATTCGGTGCAAGGGGGACAGGAAAATCTACATGGCTTCGCAAATATTTCAAAGATGCAGTATTTTATGACCTATTAAATTCAAGGGAATCACTGAGACTTGAACGCAACCCTGAACTCCTTTTTAACGAACTTCAAATCCTGAAACCAGGAAGCTGGGTGGTTCTTGATGAAGTACAAAAGGTTTCTGCCCTTTTGAATGAAGTACATAGACTGATTGAATCCAAAGGCTTGCGTTTTGTACTTTGTGGTTCCAGTGCACGAAAACTAAAACATACTGGAGTAAATCTTTTAGCAGGTCGTGCAATTGTTACAAATATGTTTCCTCTTATTTCTGCTGAACTGGAAAAGGATTTTAATCCTGATCGGGCACTTATTTATGGTACATTACCTATTGTCATTAACAGCCTTGATCCCGAAGGAGTTCTAATAACTTATACTGATACATATCTGAAAGAAGAAATTCGTGCTGAAGCTCTTACAAGAAATGTTGGTTCTTTTTTGCGATTTCTTGAAATTGCTGCCCGGCAGAATGGGCAGGTAACAAATATATCAAATATCGCGAGAGAAGCTGCAGTGAACAGAACAACTGTGCAGAACTATTTCGAAATTTTAGTGGATACATTGATAGGATACTGGATACCAGCATGGAAATTGAAAAGAGCAACAAAACAGATCTCTCATCCTAAATTTTATATTTTTGATACAGGTGTAGCAAGAGCTCTATCCGGAAGAATACCCTACCCTCCAACACAGGAAGAACTTGGACCACTCTTTGAAAATATGCTGTTTAATGAAATAAAAGCTTATCTTTCATACAAAAAACTACGCTACAAGTTATACTTCTGGCGTAATTATGATGGTGTAGAGGTAGATCTCCTTTGCGAAACAAAAAATGGATTTGTAGCAATTGAAATGAAAGCATCATATGAATGGCAAAAACGATTTAACCGTGGGTTAAATAGAATTCAAATGGAATTATCACCAAACAAGATTAAATGTTATGGAATTTATAGAGGAAATCGTATGGCAAATTTTGATAATATAGATATCCTTCCAGTCTCACAATTTCTCAAAATGTTATGGAATGATAATATTATTAGTTAATTGCCTGCTGATTCCTCAACAATATCAAAAGTAACTTCCGGATAAAAGATTTGTATATATATTTCGGGTATTTATCACTCCTGCTTCAGAATCTCTACATGAACATCCTTAGGCAGAGCCAACCCACAAGCAACCTCAACACCTTTCAGAATTGCACCCGGAACAGGACATGTTCCATGTTTACAATACTCCCTGCCTAACTGATACACAGTCGAATCTCCAAGTTTTGCAAAAACATCCTTCATTGAATCTATTTCTTTAATATTCTCTCCTATTTTTACAATATCAGGACAATCAGATTCGATTGATACCTTAGCTGACATCATATCACTGGCTTCCACAATAATTTGACTTTTTAAACCACAAATACCGGGATCTACATTAACTTCTACAACTGCCATTTTTTTATCCTCATAATTATTTAGGTTTGCAAGTATACTATTTGAAAAATCAAGTGAATAGGATTATATAGTCAGCTTTTGTACTTTCTTATTATCAAAATTGCAGATACTATTCTAACTGATTGAATAGCGTATTGTATAAATATTATTGGCATGCTTTTTTACATGATTCTAAAGGGGACAAAATGAAAACTATTGTATGTTTCGGAGATTCAAATACATGGGGTTATTCTCCTTCAATATCCGGACGATATCCATTTGAAAAACGATGGACTTCAATTTTACAGGAAAAACTGGGAAAGGATTATTTTGTAATTCCCGAAGGGTTAAACGGAAGGACCACTGCCTTCGAAGATTCTGTAGAGATGGATAAAAACGGATATAGACATCTGCAGACTATTTTAGAAACCCATAAACCCCTGGATCTCATAATTATTATGCTTGGAACCAATGATCTTAAAAGCAGATTTGGTGTTTGCGCACAGGAAATTGCCTTGTCTGCCGGAAAGCTAGTGGATTATACTTTCAAAAGTGCTTCCGGAACTAATGAAATATCTCCCAAAATATTGTTTATAGCACCACCTATTGTTAAAAACTCACAACCT
>DAOWEB010000347.1 GCA_030638735.1 Spirochaetaceae bacterium | reverse complement strand
TCCATTACAATTGTTGAAGCTAAAAGTGATATTCCCGGTTTTTTTGCAGACCAGGAAGATGGGGTTGTTAAATTAAGCTGGGACAGCCTTCCTGGTATTGAGAGTTACAATCTCTTTTATGCAGATGCAGGAATTGACCCTGCGGGTACCAGTGGAAGTAAATTTGCAGATGTTAAATCTCCTGTTCTTATAAGAAATTTCAGGGAAGGATTTTTATATCGTTTCCAACTGGAAGCTGTACCCCTGGAATCTGACAACTCTACAGGAAAAACATACTGGTCCGATATATCAGAAACGATACTTTTAACTTCTAATACTTTAAAGCCTGTTGTAACTCCCGGATATCAGCAGCTTAGTCTGGTATGGCTCAATATTCCTGGAACAGAAAATTTTAATATATTAAGAAAAGAAAATTCTACCGGAACCTGGGATATAATTAAACAGAATTTTACCGGTACCAGTTATATAGACAGAGATGTTGTTTTTGGTAATAAGTATTTTTATCAAATCCGTCCATCCCTTGAAGGATCCCAGCCCAGTGCAATGGTAAGTGCTGAAAGCCTGCCTTTTCCGGAAGAAAAAACTGTAGTAATGAGTGGATTCGGCAGTTCCAATCTTCAGGATATAGTAGTTGCAGGAAGTTATATATTTCTTGCCAACGGTACTGGCGGGGTAAAAATTATTGATAATGCAGATCCTGCCAATCCTTTGGAAGTTGGCCGTTACCCTGCAGAAGAAACAAAAGGAATTATAATAAAGGGAGAAAGAGCCTATATTGCAGATGGTTACAGGGGGATAAAAATACTTGATATTAATGATCCCGGAAACCCTATACTACTTGGTTCCAGAAAAACAACAGATGCTACAAAGCTGGCTCTTATGAAAGATACTCTCTTTATTGCTGATGGAAAAGCCGGTATAAAAATAATTGATATCTCATCCGAAAGACGCCCCTCACGAACCGGTACTCTTGATACAGATTTTGCAAAAGATATTTTGATACATGGTGCAGAGTTGTTTCTTGCTGATGGTCCCGGAGGATTTAAGATTATAGATTTTACCAATTCTCCCAATTTGGAAATAATCAGTAATTTTGAATGTGATGATGCTGTAGCAATTGCTGTTTCCGGTAACACTGTATTTTTAGCTGACAATGGATTTGGAGTAAGAATAATTAATACTTCAAACTCAAATAATCCTGTAGAGATTGGACAGATTCCACTGACCCATATTACGGATATTCTTGTTAATGAAAACTATATATTTATAAGTGATCTGGCAGAGGGTCTTTTAATCTATGAAGTATCTGATCCTCAAAGACCTGTTTTATTTGATAAGGTAGGGTTTAATGATATATCAGCTTTAACTCTGGATAATGGTGTTGTTTATTTAACGGATAACGAGGGGTTTAAGACTGTTAGAAGTTTTACCACCGGACGATCCTTTGTCATTGCAGAGTATCAGACAGATGGTAATGCTTATAATCTAACTTATATTGATAATACCCTTTATCTTTCAGATCATCGAAATGGTGTCAAAATAGTTGATGTTTCCAATCCAACAGACAGTGACACTTTTTCAGTTACTCAGGAACTTAATACAACCTATGCAGAATCTGTTGTTGGTTATGGATCAAAGCTGCTTATTGCAGATGGCTCCGGAGGACTTGTTCTTGGAGAGATTTCATATTCTGAAGATGGTACTCAACAGATTGAAGTTCAGGAATCTGTTGATCTTCCGGGGATAACAAAGTCATTGGCAGTTTATGGTAATAGAGCTTATATTGCTGCCAGAGAAGAGGGGATGCATCTTTTAAATATGGAAACAAAAGAGATAGATACTATCTATACAGGTGGATCTGTTCAGGAAATTGCCGTAAATAAAAATCTTATTTTTATTGCAGATGGAGTAAATGGTTTAAAAATATACAGTAATATAGTTAGTGGAACTCCAAAACTACTGTCAACTGTTAAACTTACAAATGCGGTAACTGTTGCACAAATGGGCAGCTATGTAGTTGCTGGAGGAAGGGACGGCCTCTCTGTAATCGATGTGTCAACACCTGATAAACCTGTAATTATTTCTTCTTTTAATGCAGGATGGATTGAGGATATTCATCTCGAACCCGGCTATATATATGCAGCTGCAGGTTATGAGGGGCTTATAGTTCTGGATATGAGAACTCCGGAAGATCTTGTTTTGGTAAGCAGTTGTGAGGATGTTTATGCTGTTGGTGTTGAAGTCGAAAAAGATCTTGCTTTTGTAGCTGATGTGGACGGTTTTAAGGTTGT
>DAOWEB010000059.1 GCA_030638735.1 Spirochaetaceae bacterium | reverse complement strand
TTATGATACGATAGGCACCTCGGCTACCGGGAATTTTAATATAAGCAGTTCCGAACCAGGTATAGGTAAAATATATGATGATATTACAAAGAGCACAGATATTTTTTTTTCTATATATACTGAAAATTATGGATACAAAGATGTTCTGTTACTTTGCTGGGAGCATGGACATGTACTGTACTCCCTTAGAAAGGGCAGTGAACTTGGCTTAAATTTGAGTACAGGTGAATACAGCTCAACTCCTTTGGCAAAACTGTGGGGGAAAGTAAGAGAAACAAAAAAAACTGAATTATCAGATATATTCGAATATTCATTATTAAATAATGAACCTGTATTCTTTATAGGGGCTCCTATAATCATAGATGGAAAACCCTTAGGGGTGATTATTCTTCGAACTTCACCTGATAAAATTAACAATATTATGCACGAAAGAACCGGACTTGGAGAAACCGGAGAAACATATCTTGTAGGTGATGATTTATTAATGCGTTCAGATTCCCGTTTTTATGAAAAATCTTCTATTTTAAAAGAAACTGTAGATACTGTGGCCGGTAATTCTGCCATGAATGAGAGTAACGGCTCAGGTATAATAGAAGACTATCGGGGTAAAAAGGTTTTAAGTATCTATTCCTATTTAGGTTTAAATAAAAACCTGGATACAGATTTTGAATGGACAATTATTGCAGAGATCGATGAATCAGAAATACAGAAACCCGTAGAGGATCTATCCTTGAGAATTATATTTGTTTCTTTGATTGTTCTTTCAGCTGCAATAATATTGGCTCTTATTTTTAGTAATTCCCTCTCGAAACCATTAATTTCTATGACAAAAACAGCAAATAGAATTGCAGATGGTGATTTTAGCAGAAAAATAGAAAATATAAGTTCCAATGAAATTGGTGATCTGGCCGTCTCTTTCAATACAATGTCTTCACAGCTTGACGATCTTTTTTCAAAACATGAAAATCAGCTATGGCTGGTCAGAGGTATTTCTAAAATAGGAGAGATAGTTCGTGGAAATTCAGATATTCCGGAGACTGTAACTTCTCTTTGTCAGTTTTTTGCAGAATATCTGGATGCACAAATTATTACATTTTATATTTTAAACAATAGTAAACTGGAACTTGCAGGAAGTTATGCTTTTAGTAAGCACAGAAGTTTAGGTAATACGATAGATATAGGAGAAGGTATACCAGGACAGGCAGCACTGGAAAAACGGATTATTTCTGTTTTGAATATCCCGGACGAATACACTCAAATTAACTCTTCCATTGGTAGTGCCAAACCAAAAAATATTGTAGCAGTTCCTTTTTTATTTACTGGTAAGGTTCAGGGGGTAATGGAAATAGGATCATTTATTGAACTATCAGAAAATAAGCTTGAATTACTAAGAGGGTCTATGGAACCCATAGGTATCACAATAAATATATTTAATGAGCAGATAAAAACAAAGATGCTTCTGGAGAAAACTCAAAGGCAGGCAGAAGAGCTTCAGACCCAGCAGGAGGAGCTTAAAAGTACTAATGAAAATCTTGAAGAACAAACTCAACTTTTAAAACAGTCAGAAGAGGAACTTAAACAGCAGAGTGAAGAGCTTCGGGTTTCCAATGAAGAACTGACAGAGAAACAGGAATCTCTTAAGAAACAATACGAAGAGTTGGAGTGGACAAAATGGGGTCTGGAGGTAAAAGCCAAAGAACTTCGTCAGGTAAGTAAATATAAATCTGAGTTTCTTGCCAATATGAGTCATGAACTGAGAACACCTTTAAACAGTATGCTGCTTCTTTCAAAAAGCCTGGCTAACAATAATAAAAATAATCTTACAGAAGAACAGGTTGAGGATGCAGAAGTTATTAATAGGGGTGGAAAGGACTTACTTAATCTTATAAATGATATTATGGATCTTTCAAAGGTTGAAGCTGGTATGCTTAATATCAACATTGAAGAAGTTCAAATTAGTACAATTATAAGTACACTTCACAGATACTTTGATCCTATGGCTAAAAATAAAAATTTGGCTTTTACAATTGAGCAGAATGGGAATATTCCGGAAAGTATAAAAACTGATAAAAAGCGCCTGGAACAGATATTAAAAAACTTCCTTTCAAATGCTGTAAAATTTACCGAAAAAGGATCAGTTAGTTTAAATATTATGCAACCGGAATCTGGTAGAAAATATAAGCAAAGTCATTTAAGTTTCAATACAGCAGTTGCTTTTGCTGTGACCGATACTGGAATTGGTATTCCTCCTGATAAACATGATGCTATATTTGAAGCCTTCCAGCAACAGGATGGATCAATAAACAGAAAGTATGGAGGAACAGGGTTAGGTCTTTCAATATCGA